>JACNJD010000118.1 GCA_014382715.1 Candidatus Desulfacyla euxinica
ATTGTGCCATAGAAAACGGGTATGAATCGGTCATCTGTGGCCACACTCACTACCCAGAGGATAGAGTTTTCAGAGGTATCAGGTACATAAACACTGGGGCTTGGACCGAATCCCCAGCATTTTACCTTTTGATCACGGCTTATGAAATGACTCTAAAGACGATAGACGATTCATTTACGGTCCTGTAATTGACAAATCCGGGAAACTCGCAAAAGTGAAGAATTCCAAATGAATACAAACATTGATTTTGCTGTTTGAAAAGACTAATATCTATATGCCCTTGGAATTTCAAAAGGGAGGGCAAAGTCAGAAATAGCGGAAAGGGCGTTTGTGAAAGCGTAGTGTTGATTCTCAGGAATATAGGCGCTGGCCATGCATGACTACAAACTCAAAACTTCACTGAAAATCAGACTGTTGGCGTGCAAGTATCATGCACGTACTATTCACCTGAGGGTTCTGCCAAATACCAAAGTAATCCGACCATATTGTCTCATCTCCTAAGCCCGCAATCGATCACTGTAAAAAGATTGCTATAGCAGGATTTTTCTTGACATTTGAGGGCTAATCTATATGAATTAGATTCAGTCAGTATAATTATCACTTTTTTATCCCAATAAACAAAACATCATAATCTTAACCTTCTTGAGTCTGTTATGAAACACCTCGATCAGAAGGTTCCAATAAGAAAACCTCCAGAGGGACTTTTCTATGTCCATGGGGGCTTTTTTGTTTGGGGGCTCATCCCATGAACACAGAGAATTTCAAACGACGACTCACGGCGATCCTCAGTGCGGACGTGGAAGGTTACAGCCGCCTGATGAGAGATGATGAGGATGAGACCATCCGCACCATTACGGTGTATCGAACAGCCATAGCCAGGCTCGTGGAACAATATCGCGGGAGAGTCGTGGATTCACCGGGGGATAACATCCTGTCTGAGTTTGGGAGTAGTGTTGACGCTGTGAACTGTGCCGTGGAGGTTCAAAGAGAGCTTGCGGAGCGGAATGCTGAATTGTCTGAAAACCGTAGAATGCAGTTTCGGATTGGTGTCAACTCGGGAGATGTGGTGGAAGAAGGAGAGCGAATCTACGGAGATGGTGTCAATATCGCTTCAAGGATTGAAGGCCTGGCAGAGGGTGGGGGCATCTGTATCTCTGGGACGGTGTATGACAGTATTGAAGGCAAGCTGGGCTTGGAATTTGAAAACTTGGGGAAACACGAGGTCAAGAATATTGACAAACCCATTCGTGTTTATCGCGTTCTATCTTATCCCGGTGCTGCTGCCCACAGGGTCAGGAAGGTAAAAAGTGCTTTTAAGAAAACCTGGCGAAAGACAGCTCTGGCAATAGCGGCTGTCCTGGTTATTGTAGTGGGGGCTTGGGCCGTCTGGCAATTTGAGCTTCGGCCTACGGTTCCATCGGTTGAGCCTGCCTCCGTGGAAAAAATGGTATATCCCCTACCGGATAAGCCATCAATCGCGGTCCTGCCATTTGAGAATCTTAGCCATGATCCTGCACAGGAGAACATTGTTGACGGGATCACCGATGCCATCATTACGGGGCTTTCCAAGACTCCAGAGATGTTTGTGATCGCTCGCAATTCGGCGTTCACCTACAAGGGGAAGCCTGTAAAGGTCAAGCAGGTGAGTGAGGACTTGGGAGTGCGGTATGTCTTGGAAGGGAGTGTTCAAAAGCAAGGGGACAAACTGCGTATTAATGCGCAGCTGATCGATGCAGTTAAAGGGCATCATTTGTGGGCGCAGAAGTACGACAGGGATCTGAAAGACCTTTTTGCCCTACAAGATGAGATCACCATGAAGGTCCTTACGGAATTACAGGTGAAGCTGACGGATGGCGAGTACGCACGTTCGGTGGCAAAAGGTACTAACAATATCGAGGCGTATTTGAAGTGCCTGCAAGCCATTACAATTTTCCGCCGCCACACTAAAGATGATGTTCTTCTGGCACGGAAGATATTTGAGGAGAGCAACGCTCTGGACCCGAATTATCCAACTCCATATATTTACCTGGGCTTTAATTACAGGAAGGCTGTAGAGCGTGGATGGAGTGAGTCTCCTAAAGAGGATCTGGCTCGTGCAGAAGAGTTTGCCCGAAAGGCCATTGAGTTGGATGACTCCTTGGGCATTCCACACAGATTATTGGCACATATCTACTGGATGAAGAAACAGTGGGATAAGGCCCTTGAAGAGGCGGAACGTGGTGTCTCAATCGAACCCAATAATCCACTCACCGTGTATGGTTTGGCCTATCTTCTTCTTCTGTCAGGGAGGCCTGAGGAAGCTATCGCTATGATGAGGAAGGCATTCCGCTTGGACCCTTTTCCCCCGGCAATGTACATTTTTGTATCTGGGAATTGTTATTTCAATGCCCATCGGTATGAGGAAGCACTTGCAGAATATAGACGTGCGCTCCGCAAAGGTGGATTCAGTCCCAAAATATTGCATATGGACCTTGCGGCAACTTATGCTATGCTCGGCCAGGAGGATAAAGCACGGTATCATGTGGCTGAAGTGCTTAAGATAGACCCAAAAGCGTCTATTAAACGTCGTGCCAAGATCTTTCGCAGTCTCTATAAAAATCAAGCAGATGTAGATCGTCGGATTAATGCCCTCCGCAAGGCGGGGCTGCCGGAAAACCCCCCAGGAACAGTTCCTGAAAAGCCCTCCATCGCCGTCCTCCCTTTTGCCAATATCAGCGGCGACCCAAAGGAAGACTACCTGAGTGACGGGATCACTGAACAGATTATCACTGCCCTGTCCAAGATACCACAGATGTTGGTGATCGCCCGTAATTCAGTCTTTACCTACAAAGGGAAGCCCACCAAGGTGCAGGATGTAAGCAAGGAGTTGGGCGTACGGTATGTGCTGGAAGGAAGTGTTCAGAAGGAAGGCGACAGGCTGCGGATCACAGCCCAACTCATTGATGCCAAGACAGGCAACCACTTATGGTCAGAACGCTACGACCGGGACCTGAAAGACCTGTTTGATCTCCAGGATGATATCACCAAAAACGTCATTACGGCCTTGCAAATTAAACTGACACGAGGTGAGACTGCCCGTCTTCTCAGTAAAGGCACAAAAAACCTGGATGCCTACCTGAAAGTTGTAAATGGGCTGCACCATCTTTCTCGCATCAATAAGAATGATAATGAGATATCCCGGCCGCTATTTGAAGAAGCAATTGCATTGGACCACAATTATGCCTACGCATTTGTATCATTGGCATGGACTTATTACCATGAAGCCAGAGAGGGATGGACCAAAACGCCGGCGAAATCATATGAGAAGGCTGTAGAGCTGGCAAAGAAGGCGATCTTCCTTGATGAACAAAATCCCCGTGCTTATATGGTGCTCGCCTGTGTATATTCTAGGATGGGGCAATTTGAGAAGGCGATGGCAGCGGGAAAGAAAGGCCTCTCTCTCAATCCCGCAAGCCCTATTATAAAAGCCGTATATGGCCATGTTCTAAGTAATATGGGCAGGTTCAACAAGACTATTCTGCTCTTAAAGAAAGCGATCCGTATAGACCCCAAGCACCCAAACTGGTACCTTTTGGATTTGGGCTGGGCCTATTTTTGGACGGGCCAGAGTGGGGAGGCTATCGCGACATTTAGAAAATATGTCAGCCGCGAACCTCAGAATGCTCTCGCCTACGCTTCTTTGGGGTGCGCCCTTAATGCTACAGGCAAACCGGAAGAAGCCGTTGAGATGTTTGAGAAGGCGTTGAACCTGAATCCGCGTCCTCCAAGTTGGTACATTGGCGATTTAGCCATTGCCCGCCTTGGGACCGGAAAGTCGGAGGAGGCCATCACAACGATGCAGGAGTTGGTCAGTCGTCGCCCTGACGATAGGCACGCTTACCGTAAATTGTCATGGGTTCTAATCTTTGGAGGGAGGCATGAGGAAGCCCTTTCCATGGCAAAAAAGGCAACAACTCTCAAACCTGCGCCTAAACCGTCTTTCTATGAAATTTTAGGTTTTTCATATCTTGTGATGGGCCAGTATGGAGAGGCGATCGCTGCATTTCGGAAAGCGATCGATCTTTGGCCTGACTTTGTGTCTTCGCACATCGGTTTGACAGCATCTATTAGTTTGGCAGGCCGTATGGAAGAGGCCCGTGCTCAAGCCGCAGAGGTTCTAAGAATAAATCCGAAAACCACTTTAGAGGGTATTGGTAAGTATGGCTGGTATAATTTTCAGAAGGCCGACAAACAACGCTTTATCAACGCTCTGCGCAAGGCTGGTTTGAAGTGAGACGAAGATAAGTCATGGGGGAATGCAGGCGGGGAAAAGCCCTGTTCCGTATGACAGTTTTGTACCTGAAAAACCAAGAAAGATAGCTGAGATTTTCCGGTATTTGGGAGAATCCTCTGATGCAACCTTTCCTATATTATACTTGAATCCACTTCTCACCAAAATTATTTTGTATGCTAACGATCTGCAATATATTTTGATCGTAGGTAGATGCTATTCAGGGCAATCCAGGTAAGATCTGTGATATCACCGTTCACCAAGGTGAATCGAGAATTAAGATACCTCATGGGAGGCACATAAAATCCGGATAAATTCAAACCGGGAGTATCTTTGACAAGTACGTTAACATTTGAAAACAATTAGATATCAATATGATACCATAACTCAGTTGACCACCAGGAGCTAATTTGTCGAAACCATAGAAAAAGGCGGGCCTGAGCCCGCCTTTTCAATCTCCGGTAGAAAACTTTCCCCCTCTATAGGGGGCGAGGGACCTCCGCCCGTCTCAAACGAAAGTCCCTGTAAGATCTTACCTGAAATGATAGGCTACTTGTACCCTAACGGCTCTGAGATCTGGACCCACCTGCCATTCTTGATCTGAAACAAAATGGCCTCGTAAGTCCCCTGGTGGTTGGTAGACGTAAAGGTCGTTGCCGGCCCCCCGAAATTGTCATCCGGGACTGTTCCCATTGACTCCATGGCATCAATGAGTTTTTCCCGGGTCAGATCACAGCCCGCCTTCTCGGCGGCTTTGGCAAAAAAATCAAGGGCCGCATATCCGGCCGTAGTAGGGAGATCGGGATTCTTACCGAACCACTCCTTATGCCGTTTGTACCACTCTCTGACATTGGGTCTGGGACTGTCCGGATAGGGATAAGGCGCCTGGCCCGTGCTGTAAAACCCATCGGGAGAAAACCCCGCCTTTTTGCACAGCAGAGGTACGTAAATATTGTATGCGGGTGACATGCCGGCCATATCAACTTTCCAGCCTAGTTTTTTGGCCTCTTTGAGCGCCCCGACGGTCTCCCGAATAACGGTAGCGAGAATCACGACCTGCACGTCGGCCTTTTTCAATTTGGCGATCTGGGAACTGAATTCCGTTGCCCCTCTCTTATAAGACTCGGCAGCAGTGAGTTTCAGGCCTTCCGCCTTGAGCTCATCCACGACACCCTTCTTCATGATGGCCCCCATCTCATCGTCCTGATACATGAGCCCTATCCTCTTGTATCCCTTTTTCTCAACAAAATACTTGACCAGAATACGGGCCTGGTCGTAATACGGGACCCACCCTCCGAAGCTGTAGCGATCATAAGGATCGAAGAACAGCGATGCAGCAGTGAGGGGAAACATCTGGGGTATCTTCTTGCGTGAAATAATCGGTTTCGTGGCCCCCGCAGTAGGAGAACCCATATTCCCAATAAAGCAGAAGACCTTGTCCCGGCTGATCATCTTGTTGGTGACCATGATCGCCTTTTTGGGGTCATAGGCGTTATCCTCAATCACGAGCCTGATCTTTCTCCCGCAAATACCTCCGGCCTCATTGATCTCTCTTGCCCTCATTTCCAGCCCCATCTTCACCTGAGTACCCCAGCCGGCAATGGGCCCGCTCAAATCCTGATGAGAACCGATGACGATCTCTTTGTCGGTCACTCCCACTTCAGCGTTGACGGTTGCGGACAGGCCAAAACCGATCACTAATGCCAACAAACTTGTTGCTATTGCCTTTTTCATGATTGCCCTCCCTTTATTAATTTAGGGTTCAATTATATAAACTCACCGGCAGAGCCGGTGATTGTGGCTTTAGAAAGGTTGTAGGTCTTGCTGTTTATCTTTTTTTGCGAGTGAAGTTAATACAGTAACCGTTCACAGGTTCAGAGTTCAACGTTTAGGATTAAGGGTTAAGAACAAAGAAGGCATTCAAGACCGAAAGTCCTTGTTAAAAATTCTCATTTTCCCAAGCAATTGCCAAGTTGTCTCCAGATTTTGGATTAGGCCTGACGAAACTGCCGCTTTTCTCGTAAATACGCATCCCAAATGCAGTCCGGGGCCAAGAATGGAACCTTGAACCCCTGAACCTGGTACCTTTCCGAGTTATGGATGTTGGGGAGGCGAGCGAGCCCTTTAGGGTGAGCTCGCGAAGCCTCCCCAACT
>JACNJD010000378.1 GCA_014382715.1 Candidatus Desulfacyla euxinica
ATTGTCATGTTCCGGGCCGTCTATCTTGTTTACAGCGAGAAAGACCTCTTTTTGGTTTTTGCGCAGGACCTGAGCCATCTCTTGATCGCCGGGCATTACCCCCTGCCGGCCGTCTACCATGAAGATCACCCTGTCTGACTCCTCCACAGCCTTTTCCACCTGAGCCCTTACTTCCTTCAACAAAGGGTCCTGACCCAGATCCTCAAACCCGCCCGTATCCACAAGACCCACCGCAATTCCCTCAACGGTTATTGTGGCATAAAGCCGGTCTCTGGTAATGCCGGGGCGATTGTCGACTAAGGCAGTTTTGGACCTGGAAAGGCGATTGAAGAGCGTGGATTTCCCCACATTTGGTCTACCAACTATAACGATCACAGGTGCCATATCAGAGATCCCAGGGTTTCTCAACCTCCACGGCCACCACCCCCCCCGGGACCATAATCAAAGGGCGGTAAGGGAATATTATCAATCTTAAGTGTACCGGGTTCAATTTCCTTTATCACAACATCCTGTATTGCAGAGGTGTACATATAGCCAAAAAACTCGTCCTTAGGCCCCAGGATCGCAAATAATGTCGGTGGATAATTGGGATCTGCACCTAACCACTCAACGATTGTCAGCACAACTGATCGCTCGGTCACGGGCATCCACTTTACCCCTATAAGCCTCTTACCATCCTGCTTGGGGTCGAACATAATAGCCGAGGGGCTTTTGTAGGACAGACCCGCATAGTATATGTCATAATCCTGCCAGTTATCCTCTATCTCTTTGATAGTAGCCCCCCATTTGCCGGATGCCACCCTGAGAGTTCCATAACTCCCTAAGCACCCGGTCATTAAACAAAACGCCATAAAAATGATTGGTACATAAAAAAATTGTTTTTTGAATTTCATCTTATGACCTCCCTCTGTGTAATATTTTTCAAAATTACAACCTTGATGGCCTCGTAAAAAGTCTCCGAGGCCGTCACTCCCGCGAACGCGGGAGTCCACAAGTGGTTTATTTTCCTGGATTCCCGCATTCGCGGGAATGACAAAAACGGGTCAGTGACTTTTTACGAGTTTGTCAATCTTGAGTTACCTTAAATCATTATAGTCATTATAGCAATTTTTGCCCACCTCAGTTCAATCATTAATCGGCTGAGTCCTTGGCTCGGTCAGCGCCTCCCTCAACCTTTTTGGACCTCAACCTTCCTTCTCTGATCCTTTCAATCACCACGAAAAGTACAGGAACCAGCAGAAGGCTCAGAAAGGTGGAAGCGATCATACCGCCAAACACTGCCGTACCCAGGGCATGCCGACTGGCAGCGCCGGCCCCTTTTGCCACCACCAACGGCACCACACCAAGAATAAAGGCAAACGCGGTCATCAGGATAGGTCGGAGACGGAGACGGGAGGCCTCTAAAGCTGCTTCCACAATGGTTGCCCCCTGCTCGCGTTTTTCCTTGGCAAATTCCACTATTAGAATGGCGTTCTTGCTGGCAAGGCCTATGAGCATTACCAGACCAATTTGACAGTATACATCATTGATAAGACCGCGCCAATGCTGGGCCAGCAAAGCCCCGAGTATTGCCAGGGGCACTGCAAACATAATTATCAGGGGTAACGTCCAGCTCTCATACTGGGCGGCCAGAAAAAGGAAGACAAATACCAGGGCCAATCCAAATATGATCGGTGCCTGGCCACCGGCCTTTTTCTCCTGAAAGGCCACGCCCGTCCATTCATATCCGTAGCCCTCGGGCAAAACCTTGGCAGCAAGACGCTCCATCGCCTCAATGGCCTGACCCGAGCTGTATCCAGGTGCTGCCGCTCCCTGAATGGCTGCTGTACGGTAGATGTTGTAATGTTTAACAGTCTGTACACCCCGGGTCTGTTCAACCTTGATGAGGGCGCTGAGGGGCACCATATCGCCCGTGCCGCTTCGCACATAAAGTCTTGATATGTCAAAACGCTCAGAGCGGAAGTCTTTTTCCGCCTGTACGTATACTCGATAGATACGTCCGAATTTGTTGAAGTCGTTGACATAAAGAGCACCCAGATATGTCTGCAATGTGTTAAATATATCAGATATGCTGACATCCAATGACTTGGCCTTGGTCCGGTCAAGGTCAATATAGAACTGGGGAAAATTGACCGCGAAACTTGAAGAGAGCGGAAGAAGCGCGGGTTCCTCTGCCGCACTCTTTATCATTTTTTGGGTCACAGCACTCAATGTGTCAAAGCTCCCGCCTGTCAGGTCTTGAAGTTCAAACTCAAATCCTCCAGTCTGGCTGAGCCCCTGAATCGGGGGTGCATTAAAAACCACCACCATGGCCTCAGCAATACCTGCTGTCTGTTTGCGGACGCTGTTCATGATCCCGTCCACGCTCAGCGCGGGTGTCTTCCGTTTGTCCCAGGGTTTCAGGACCACGATGATTGTGCCCGTATTTGGAACATTGATGTTGTTAATAAGATCAAATCCACCGATAGTCAAAACATCAGATACCCCGGGAGTTGAGAGGAGGATTTTCTCAATCTTGTTGGCAACCTTTTCGGTACGTTGTAAGGATGACCCTTCTGGCCCAATAGTGAACACATAGAAGTATCCCTGATCCTCGTCCGGAACAAAACCTGTCGGGACAATCTGGAACATGTAGTATGTGGCACCCATCAAACCGATGAACATGAACGCTACAATGACCCATACCTTTATGAGACCCTTGATCCATTTCACATATAATTTGGTAGACCAGTCAAAACCCTGGTTGAATTTCCTGAAAAACCACCCGTGCTTTTTTTCAGGCCGGAGCATGATAGCGCAGAGGGCAGGGCTCAGCGTCAATGCGTTTATGGCAGAAATGCCCACTGAAATGGCAATGGTGAGGGCAAACTGTTTGTAGAGCTGGCCCGTGGTCCCGGGCATAAAGGCAACCGGCACAAACACCGCCATCAGCACTAATGTCGTTGCGATAATCGGTCCCACGACTTCTCTCATTCCCTCGATTGCTGCCGCCATGGGCTTCATCCCCTCTTCGATAAGACGGGATATGTTTTCCACCACCACGATGGCATCGTCAACCACGAGACCGATGGCCAGGACTAGACCAAAAAGGGTGAGTGTGTTAATGGAAAATCCCAGCGCCATCATTACGGCAAAGGTACCCACAAGTGAAACCGGAATTGTTATGGCGGGAATAAGAGTGGAACGGAAGTTCTGCAAAAAGATATAGACCACGATAAAAACCAGGAACATGGCCTCAAAAAGGGTTTTTATGACTTCCTCGATGGATTGATTTACAAACAGGGTAGTATCGTACACGATTGTGTATTCGATTCCCTTCGGGAAGCGCTTGGATAATCTTTTCATCACCTCCCTGACCTGCTTCGAGGTATCTAAGGCATTGGAGCCAGGCAACAAAAAGACGCCGATAGTGGTGGAGGGTACTTCATTCAGTTTGGCATAGGTGTTATAGTTCTCTGCCCCGAGTTCAATACGGGCCACATCCTTTAGACGGACAACCGATCCATCCGGTCGGGTTCGCACGATAATGTCTTCAAACTGGGGGACTTTTGAGAGACGCCCAAGGGCGGTGATGGAATAGGTAAAAGTCTGCCCCGGGGGGCTGGGGGGCTGCCCTATTTGCCCGGCCGGCACCTGAAGATTTTGTTCACGGATGGCATCCACCACGTCGTTGCACGTAAGATCCAGCCCCGTAAGCTTATCAGGTTCAAGCCATGCGCGCATGGAGTACTTACGCTCTCCAAAGATCTGTACATCACCGGCACCCGGGATCCGTTTTAACGCGTCAACCAGGTTGATGTTGGCATAGTTACTCAGATAAATAGCATCCAGGTTCTTGTCTTTGGCGATCAAATTGACCACCATCAAAAAATTGGTGGATTGTTTCTTGGTGGTAACACCATATCGTCTCACGTCTTCCGGGACCTGGGGCAAAGCTATGGCCACCCGGTTCTGTACATCCACGGCCGCGATTTGAAGGTTATATCCCACATCAAAGGTGACAGTGAGTTTCATGGTTCCGTCACTGGAACTGGTGGAATACATGTAGGTCATCCCTTCCACGCCATTGACCTGCTCTTCGATGGGCTGGGTCACGGTGAGCTCCACCACCTCTGCGGCGGCGCCGGTGTAGGTGGTTGTAACCTGCACGGTGGGAGGTGATATTTCCGGGAACTGCGCCACCGGAAGAATAGGGATACAAACCGCACCCGCTATGACGATAACAATAGCGATAACACCGGAAAAGATGGGACGCTTTATGAAAAAGTTGACGAACATACAGTATTTTTCACCCGCAACCCCTTGGGATTGATGATTTATGATTGATGATTGAAAAAACCCGGAACTCGCAACCTGGAACCCGCAACTTAAACAAAGCCATGTCTCAAGCTTCAAACATCTCTAACAACCTCGATCACTCAGACTTTTTTTCTTTTTGACCGTCCTTGGACGACTCTTGAGACACCTCTTTATCTCCTTTTTCGCTCTCCGCCTTCTGTCCTTTTTTTCCCGAAGCAAGTTTAGGATTCACCACCATCCCGGGTCTGACCATCTGCATCCCGGCTGTAATCACCTTCTCACCCTCTTTTAGACCCTTTTCAATAATCTGCTGGCTCTCATAGGTCCAGCGGGAATTCACCTTACGATGCTCAACCTTATTGTCCTTTCCCACCACCAGCACATACATTCCCCCCTGATCCTCGGCAACAGCCTGCTCAGGAATAAGGGGAGTATCCGGTAGTTCACACAAAAAGAGTCGCGCCTGAACATATATCCCCGGCAGCAGCATCTTTTCCGGATTCGGGACAACGGCGCGCATGTTCACGGTGTTGGTCTCCGGGTTGGCAGTGTTGTCAATGAAATCTACCTTTCCCGGATAGGGATAAACGCTTCCGTCAGAAAGGATCAGGTCCACACTCGGTGTTCCCTTTTTATTGAATTTCAAGATCGTGTAGACTTCCTCTACACTCGGGCTGAAATAAACGTAAATGGGGTCTAACTGCACAATGGTTGCCAAATGAGTGTTCTGACCGCCGGCACCGACTAAGTTGCCCACATTCACTAATGTTCGCCCAATCCGCCCGTCAATGGGGGAATACATGGTGCAATAACCCAGATTCAACCTGTCCTGCTTGATCTTGGCACGATCCGCCTTTACAGACGCTGCAGCTTCCTTTGCCTTTGTCTGATAGTCATCAAAGGCCTCCTGGGTCACAAAGTCTTTTTCTGCAAGAGGTGCATACCGTTTCACCTGTTCCAACGCGAAAGCCAGGGCAGCCTTATCTTTGGCTAACTGGGCCAGGGATCCTTCAAGTTCCGCCTGGAATGGAGCACGCTCAATAACATATACCAGATCGCCTTTTTTAATATCGTCCCCTTCTTTAAACCGGCGCTCTTCAAGAAAACCCTCTACCCTGGCGCGAATCTCCTCCTTCATCACACTCTCTGTTGTACTTACATAATTGATATGCACAGGAACGGTCTTCAATACAACTTCGGTTATCGTAACCTCGGGGGGAGCTGACGCGGGAGGGGCCTTCTGTTTCTCCCTACAGCCCCCAAACAAAAGGAACAGCCAACAAAGAAACATCAAAAGGCCTGGTTCGAGCCATCGGTTAAGGACTCGGATTTGTCTATTTCTTGCCATGTGAAGACTCCTCTCCTCTTGATTCTGACCCAGACGGATTATCGGGTGGCGCAGATGGAAGATCCGCCCCTATGGCATGCACAAGCTCAGCATAGAATGTGAAGAGATCTGTTCTGGCCTGGACTTCCTGAGAACGGGCCGAAACCAGAAGGCTCTGGGCATTGAGCAGCTCCACAATTTCCGCGGCACCGGCACGGTACCGGGCTAAAGAAACCCTGTAGGATTCCGTGGAGCTGGCAAGAAGGGTCTTACTTGTTTCCACCTGCTGGGCCGCAGTACGCACATTATAGAATGAGCTCCAAACGTCCGAGATTACCTCTTCCTCCTTTAAACGCAAAGCAGCACGCGCCGCCTCGAGATTAGACCTGGCCACACGCACCTTGTTACGGAGCGAAAAACCCTCAAAAATAGGAATTTGAAAGGCAAGCCCTCCATAGTAGCTTATATCAGAGGCATCAATATCACCGTCAAAAACACCATAAGAACCACTTATACGCGCGTTAATCCCTGTCCATCCGGCATTCCCCGTGGCAACAAGTTTTGGCCACAGATCAGATTCTGCCTTTTTTAGATCCGCCTTCCCCTGGCGTACGGTGGCCCGAGCAGATGAAAGGTCAGACCGATCGCGCAATGCCAGATGGATAAGCTCTTTCGTGTTCTGTTCCATCCTGCTCAGAGGAAGATCTTTGGGTTCAACTGCCACATCAAAGTCGATATTTGCAGGCCAGCCCACTGCTGTTGCCAGGTCTCCCCGGGAAACCTTCACT
>JACNJD010000148.1 GCA_014382715.1 Candidatus Desulfacyla euxinica
AGTTGGGGAGGCTTCGCGAGCTCACCCTAAAGGGCTCGCTCGCCTCCCCAACATCCATAACTCGGAAAGGTACCAGGTTCAGAGGTTCAAGGGTTCCCCGCTTGAAAACGGGATATTTGACAAAGTTCCATCCTCGTTTCCGGACTGGGTTTGGGACGCATATTTACGAGAAAAGCGTCATCTTCGTCAGGCCTAATCCAAGATTTGAAGCCAAATTGGCAGTTATTTTGGAAAATGAACATTCTTGTTTAGAACTTCGGGGCTTCAATGCCGTCTTTGTCCTTAACCCTGAACGTTGAACCCTGAACCTGCGAACCTTACTTAAGAACAATCGTCATTATTCCTGTAAAGTTCCCGGATAAATGCCTTTCAACTGTGAATCTTTAAATTGAAAAGGCCATAAAATGAAAAAAATAGAGTTAATTTTTCTATGCCTTCTTTTCCTCGGCCTTTTTTCATGTACTCAGAAGAAAGAGACTGAACAGGGGCCGCCACCGCCACCGCAAGTGTCTGTGTATGAGATCAAGGCCCGTGAAGTGCCCATTTACCAGGAGCTTGTGGGGCAGGTTTACGGGTTTAAGGATATCGGCATTTCGGCACGTGTGGAGGGCTATCTGGAAGGGATCCATTTTAAAGAGGGATTTCCAGTAAAGAAGGGAATGCTCCTATATACCTTGGAAAGTCAACAATTCGAGGCGGATGTGGCCGCCAAGATGAGCGGTGTGGCCGCCGCTGAAACGTACACGACGGAATCGAAAACCTATTTGGACCGTATTGAGCCCCTTGCTAAAGAAAAGGCGGTCAGCCAGAGCGATCTGGATTCCGCCCAGGCTCAGTATGATGTGGGACTCTCCCAGATAAAAGCGGCAAAAGCCAATCTCCGGGCAGCAAATATACAACTGGGATATACCAAGATTTATTCACCCATTTCCGGTATTATCGGTAAGACCAAGGCCAAAGTGGGGGATTTCGTGGGTCGTCAGCCCAGTCCCATCATTTTGAACACGGTATCACGCATTGATACGGTGCTGGTCCAGTTTTTTATAACGGAAAGCCAGTATCTCATGTTCATGCGGCGCCATATGGCGCAGATCGAAAAAGGTAAGTTTGAAGAGGTGGAAAAAGCGAATCTGGAGCTGATTTTGTCTGATGGGTCCATATACAAGCATAAAGGCACGCCTGATTTTGTCAACCGGGAGGTGGACCCCCAGACCGGAGCCCTTTTGATTCAGGCCTCCTTTCCCAATCCAGATGAACTGCTTCGCCCGGGTCAGTTTGCCAAGGTTAAGGGGGAGATTGAGGTGGTAAAAGATGGGATTCTGATACCGCAGCGCTGCTTGATAGAGCTCCAGGGGACCTTTAGCGTGTATGTGCTGGGTGCTGAAAACAAAGTCCAAATGAAAGAGGTCAAAGTGGGCCCGAAGATCGACTCTTTCTGGCTGATTCGGGAGGGCTTGAAGTCCGGTGAAAAGGTGGTTTACGAGGGTCTTCAAACAGTCAAAGACGGCACCGTCGTAGATGCGAAGGTGGTCCATGTGCCTTTCAAGGACGAAGAAAAGAAATAAAGAGTGATATGGATTTAGGGATTTAGGGATTACTAATAACCGGTGACTTTGGATATCGGACCTTGAACGCTCAACCCGTAACTCGCAACCCCGCTTAAAAACGGGATCTTCGACCCGCAACGAGCAACCAGTAACGAGCAACCAGCACCCAGTACCCAATACCCAGCATCCAGTATCCAGGATCAAGATGGCTGACCAGTCAAATCAGGGTAATTTTTTTGTCAGACGGCCCATTGTGGCCATGGTGATCGCCATTGTGACGGTGATTGTGGGCATTGTGTTTTTAAAAGCGTTGCCCATAGAACAATACCCTGACATCACGCCCCCCATCGTGGAGGTGCGCGCCACCTACACGGGCGCTGACTCCATCAGTGTTGAACAGTCTGTGGCTACGCCGCTGGAGCAGCAGATCAATGGCGTGGACAACATGATCTACATGAAATCCACCAACGCCAACGACGGCACCATGACCATCCAGACCTCCTTTGACATCGGTACGGATCCGGATATGAACACGGTGTTTACCCAGAACCGGGTGGCCGCGGCCACGGCCAAGCTCCCGGAAGAGGTAAAACGATACGGGGTGACCACCGAAAAATCCCTTCCCAATATCCTCATGCTCATTGCCGTCACCTCGGAGGATGGCCGGTACAACCAGCACTGGCTGGGGAATTATGCGCTGATCAACATCAAGGACATCCTGGCACGCATCAAAGGTATCGGGCGGGTCAATGTGATCGGGGCCAGCGATTACTCCATGCGTATCTGGATCAAACCGGACCGGCTGGCCCAGATGGGCATTACGGTGCCCGAAATCATCGATGCCCTTCGCGCCCAGAGCGTGATTGTGCCGGGGGGTAAGTTCGGTGCCGAGCCGGCGCCTCCGGGAACGGAGTTTACCTACACGGTTCGACTGCCGGAGCGGCTGCAGTCTGAAAAACAGTTCGGCGAAGTGGTTATCCGCACCACCGATGATGGGGCACAGGTCAAGATCAAACATGTGGCCTATGTGGAGTTGGGCGTTGAGACTTATAACGCATTTACCAGGCTGAATGACAAATCATGCGCCATGATCGGTGTGTATCAGGCCCCCGGGTCAAACGCGGTGGACCTGGCTCGGAAAGTCAGAGAGACCATGGAGGAACTTTCAGGGTCCTTTCCGGAAAGTCTTCGCTACGATATTTCCTTAGATACCACCCTGGCCATTACGGCGGGCATCGATGAAATTATAGAAACCCTCTTTATTGCTTTGGCCCTGGTGATCCTGGTGGTTTTCATCTTTATTCAGGACTGGCGGGCGGCGCTGATTCCCACCATTGCCATCCCCGTATCCTTAGTTGGGGCGTTTATTGTATTCCCCATCATCGGATTTACCATCAATGTACTGTCGCTTCTGGGGCTGGTGCTGGCCATTGGCATTGTGGTGGATGACGCCATTGTGGTGGTGGAAGCGGTTCAGAACCATATCGAAAGCGGTATGGATCCTAAAGCCGCCACCATGAAAGCCATGGATGAGGTTACCGCCCCCGTGATCGCCACTACCCTGGTGCTGGTGGCCGTATTTATTCCGGTGGCCGTCATGGGCGGCATTACCGGCAGCTTATACCAGCAGTTTGCCATCACCGTTGCGGTGTCGGTGCTCTTTTCATCGGTGAACGCCCTGACCCTGAGCCCGGCTCTCTGCGCCCTCCTGCTCAGGAAGCAGAAGCCCATGCGAGGCCCTCTGGGCGCCTTTTTCAGATTGTTCAACAAGGTTTTTGACAAGTCCACCAATGCCTACGTGGGGTTTACAAAGATTATTGCCCGGAAAATAACGATCGGCATGGTCTTTATTGTGATTCTTTCCGTGGCCATGGGATTTTTAGGAAAGATGATTCCGGGCGGATTCATGCCGGAAGAAGACATGGGATATCTCATGGTGAATATCCAGCTGCCCGATGCGGCATCCCTTCAGCGGACTGATGCGGTTTCCCGAAAAGTGGAGGAAATCATCAAAAGTCAGCCGGAAGTGGAGTTTATCACAACGGCTGCCGGATTCAGCCTGTTGTCTAACAGCATGAGCTCCAATTCGGGTTTTATTTTCGTCTCCTTGAAGGATTGGGGCCTGCGGAAGGCCACCGCGAGGGAAGTGGTGGCGCGCTTGAATATGGCGTTTTATTTCGGTGTCAACGAGGCCCAGGTGTTTGCATTCGGTCCCCCCGCCATTCCGGGTCTGGGCAGTGGTTCCGGATTTACGCTGATGATTCAGGACAAGCGGGGGAATACGCCGGCTTACCTGATGGATCAGGCCGTCCAATTCATCCAGGAGGCCTCGCAGCGCCCTGAGATCGGGTCCATTTTCACAACTTTCCGGGCCAACGTACCCCAGCGTTACATCGAAATCAACAAAGACAAGGCCTTGAAAGCGGGGGTCAACCTGAACGACATTTATAACACACTGGGTGCTTTCCTGGGAGGCTCCTATGTAAATGATTTTAATCGTTTTGGAAGACTCTACAAGGTGTATGTCCAGGCTGAACCCCAGTATCGGCTCAAGGAAAGCCAGGTGGAACTGTTCTACGTCAACAATAGCGAGGGAACGAGTGTTCCCCTGTCCGCCTTTGTCAACATAGAGAACATCGTGGGGCCGGATTACACCAACCGTTACAACCTGTACCGTTCCGTGGAGCTGACAGGTTCCCCGGCCAAGGGGTTTACCTCCACCCAGGCCATGACCGCCCTCGAGGAAACCGCCGCCAAGGTACTTGCGGACGGTATGGGGTACGCGTGGAGCAACATGAGTTATCAGGAGAAACAATCTGCCGGCACCGGGTCCATGGTCTTCATCTTTTCCCTGGTTTTCGTATTTCTGATTCTGGCAGCCCAGTATGAAAGCTGGTCATTGCCTCTGAGTATTCTATTGGGAACCCCCTTTGCCATTTTCGGCGCATTCCTGGCGCTCTATGTGGCCCGCATGTACAGTGAAAGTTACGAATTGAATGTCTTCGCCCAGATTGCCTTAGTGATGCTCATTGCCATGGCAGCCAAGAACGCCATCCTCATTGTGGAGTTTGCCAAGCTGGAGTTCGACAAAGGTCTTTCATTGTTTGATGCAGCGGTGAAATCCGCAAGATTGAGGTTTCGGCCCATATTGATGACGGCCTTTTCTTTCATTCTCGGGGTGTTGCCATTAGTGGTTGCCACGGGCGCCGGCTCGGAAGCCAGGGTTGTTATGGGTATGGCCCTGCTGGGAGGGATGACTCTGGCCACATTACTGGGGGTTTTCTTTTATCCCATGCTGTTTGTGCTGGTCGGCAAAATCGGCCGATACGAGAAAAAACGCGACCTTCAGAAGGGCGGAGGCTGAAAAAGATGAACGTCCAACATCGAACATCGAACGTCCAACATCGAATAAGAAAAACAACCTTCTTTAGCTACTTTTCCGGTTTATCGGGATTCGGCATATTGGTTTTTTTGATTATCTCCGGATGCGCGGTGGGACCGGATTTTAAGCCCCCTGTGGTTGAGACGCCAAAAAACTACCGGTTTGAAAAAGTTCCCGTGGAAACTATGATCAACCTGAAGTGGTGGGAATTGTTTAATGACCCCATGCTTTATAGCCTCGTTAGCCAGGCGTTGGAGAATAACAAGGATCTGAGAATTGCCGCTGCCCGTGTTGAACAGGCCCGCGCCGGACTGGGATTTACCCAGGCTGATCAGTACCCCTCGATCACTATACAGGGAGGCGTCGGCACGGGGAATTTTTCTGGAGGAGCCAGGTCCGACACCCGGAACTATAATTATTATGTGGCCCCTGCCCTGAGCTGGGAACTTGATTTCTGGGGCAAGTTCCGAAGGGCCACCGAATCTGCCAAGGCGGAGTTAATGGCCTCTGAATACGCTCACAGGACCGTCCAGATCGGTTTGATATCGGAGGTGGTTGGCTCCTACTATGTATTGTTAGATTTTCATCAGAGGGTGAAAATATCAAAGGATACCCTTGAGTCACGGCAGGAAAGCTTGATTATCATTCAAAAACGGTTCGATCGGGGAATTATTCCAGAATTAGATGTGAACCAGGCCCAGATCCAGAAAGAAATTGCCGCCGCAGCCATACCCGAGTATGAGCGATCAGTTTCAAAGACGGAAAATGTGTTGAGTATTTTATTGGGCAAACTTCCCGGGGCCATCAAGACAGGCCAAGACCTGAATCTTGAGACCGTGCCCCCGGAGATTCCCGTTGGTTTGCCTTCCAACATCCTTGAACGGCGCCCCGACATTATTCAGGCCATGTATGTATTAGAGGCTCAGACTGCCAATATCGGCGTAGCCGAAGCCATGCGGTTTCCGGCCATTTCCCTGACCGGTCTCCTGGGTTTGGCGACCAGTCAACTCGGGGGGATAACCTCCCAGGGAGGGGCCTGGTCGGTTAACGGGGGGCTGTTCGGCCCGATATTCGAGTTTTATAAAAATGTCAGGCGTGTTCAAATTGAGGAGGCCAAAACCAAGGAAGCCCTTTATTCTTATGAGAATACAGTATTGACCGCATTCAAGGAGGTTGAAGACGCCCTAATTGAAATCGATACCTACAAAAAACAAATGGCGGCGGTTAAAAGAAAAGAAAAGGCCGCTAAGAATGCCTATCGATTGGCAAAGCTCCGATACGACAAAGGGGTCAGCACTTATCTCGAAGTGTTGGAAACCGAGCGGTCTTTATTCTCTGCTGAACTGGAACTTTCGCGATTGAAGCAGCAATACCTGAACGGGTACGTGAAGCTATATAAGGCCTTAGGCGGCGGATGGATTACAGAAAAGGATATGAACAAAGAGACAGTTAAATCTGCCAAAAAATCATGACTAAAAACTATCATAATCAGTCCGGCTGGTATCACGTTAACAGATTCAGTTTTTTACTTGTCTCAATCGTTTTATTCCTGATCTTGCGTCCCTTCATGGAAGATTATGTCAGGCTCAGCTTTCTGATAGAGATATTCATTTCAGCCATCCTTTTATCCGGGATCTATGCGGTGAGTGAAGACCGGGTATCCCTTTTCTTTGCCCTCGTTACAGGCGTGCCTGCCCTCTTTATAAATTGGTCTTTTCAGATCTTTAAGATTCCCTCCCTTCTCTTGATACATCACATCTGTGCAGCGCTCTTTTTTGCAACTGCAACGGTCATTATCGTTCGCCATCTTATAAACCAGAAGGTTGTCACCGTCGATCTGATATGGGGGGCGGTGTGTGGATATTTCTTCATCGGTTTCATGTGGAGCGCTATCTTTTCTCTACTTGAGACCTTTCACCCTGGCTCTTTCAAACTCGGGAGTCAGGTGGTACCGAATATTGACAGCTTTATTTATTTTAGTTTTGTTACCCTGGCCACATTGGGATACGGGGATATTGTTCCTTTGACGGAAAAGGCACAGTCCCTCGCCATCATTGAAACCGTTATGGGTCAGATGTATCTCGCCGTGAACATCGCTGCCCTTGTGGCAATCCGCATTTCCCAGTCAAGAAACAAGGATCCATGATAGCAACAAACGTCTCATGATACATCCATGTCTCATGATTGAACATGAGACACTTTTGTTTAGTCTGCTCTCTTACCATATCCTACAGCCCATCTATTTTTCTTTTCAGTTAACATGTTAATATTAAAATCATTTCCCCCTTTATTTCAGGTCGGCCTTTCCCTGTGGCGGTTTTAGAGGGCTTTTAGCGGTTTGAGTGGGCCGATGAAACCCTGTTCGTACCCTTTTCAAACATCATAATATCAGCAGGTTAGCTGTTGCTGGCATGCCCGAGACATTTCTGTCTCATGTTTCCCTTCCCCTGATTGCGGGTAATGATTTAATCAGAGCATTGCGTATAAGCTAAATAGCCGATATCAGATATATTTTGACGAACATCCATCGGGGAAAGGGTTTTGGCATATAACCTGCTATTAATGAAGACATCTAATCCTTTCCGCGGGGAATAAAAAAGGTTGAGAAGGTTGAGAATGAGCGCCCTCTCCAATGTTGACTTATCTCGGGAAGGGGTGGTAACATCAAAAAAAATGGGAGAAAAGGCGATGAAAAAAGTGTTAATTGCGTATGTGAGTAGAACAGGAAAAACAGAGGCCATGGCGGAATCCATTGCCGAGGGAATACGTTTTAATTGATTAAGGAGAATAGAAATGGCAGCGCCCGAAGAAATGTATCAGTGCCAGACAACCAACTGCGGATATATATACAACCCGGATAAGGGGGATCGGAAGGGCAAAATTCCAAAAGGGACCCGCTTTGAGGATCTTCCGGATGACTGGAAATGCGCGGTTTGCGGGGGGAGTAAAAAATCGTTCCGGCCCCTTGCCGGGCCCGGATCCGTATCAGCAGAGGGAAGTTGAAATGATGGTGGCTGATCAATGGAAAAAGGTGCACGTGTACTAATGTCTTAAATTAATTTCCAAGGAGGTATGATCTTATGAAGTTAAAGGGAAGCCAGACAGAGAAGAATTTATTGACCGCCTTTGCAGGCGAGTCCCAGGCTCGAAACCGGTACACCTATTTTGCCAGCAAGGCCAAAAAAGAGGGCTTTGTTCAAATCTCGGCCATTTTTGAGGAAACGGCGAACCAGGAAAAGGAGCATGCCAAGAGACTTTTCAAATTCTTGGAAGGCGGAGAGGTGGAGGTGACGGCGGCCTTTCCTGCCGGTGTGATCGGAAAAACCGTGGACAATCTAAAGGCATCTGCTGCCGGTGAAAACTATGAGCATACAGAGATGTATCCCGGTTTTGCTGAAACGGCCAGGAAGGAAGGGCTTGACGCTATAGCCATTGTTTTCGAATCGATTGCGGTGGCCGAAAAGCAGCATGAAAAGCAGTATAATGACCTCACGGCCAATATTGAAGCGGACCGCGTATTTAAGAGGGACGCCGAGGTAGTATGGCGCTGCAGGAACTGCGGTTACATCCACACGGGAAAAGAGGCCCCCGAAGCATGTCCCGCCTGTGTGCATCCGCAGGCATATTTTGAATTGTTAGGAGAAAACTACTGATTTGGGACGTAGATAAACGCTGATTTTCAGGATTTGGAATCGGTGTTCTATTAACTTAAAATAGAGGAGGGTAAAACATGGCAGAAAGACTTGAAGTTTATAAATGCGAAGTGTGCGGCAACATTGTTGAGGTGTTGTTCGGAGCCAAAGGTGAACTGGTATGCTGCGGGAAACCGA
Organism: Candidatus Desulfacyla euxinica; assembly: GCA_014382715.1. GTDB lineage: Bacteria > Desulfobacterota > DSM-4660 > Desulfatiglandales > Desulfatiglandaceae > Desulfacyla > Desulfacyla euxinica. The sequence goes on from JACNJD010000148.1 coordinate 8,760, forward strand.
TGGTTCTGCAAAAGGAAAACACCGTGGATGCGGCTAAGGAGAAGCATGTCCCGGTAGTGGAAAAGACCGCGGACGGATTCAAGGTAAAGGTGGGGGATGTTGCCCATCCCATGGAGGAAAAGCATTACATCCAGTGGGTGGAGATTATCGCGGATGGAAAGGCATACCACCAGTTTCTGAATCCTGGTGAGGCGCCCGCGGCAACTTTCAGAATCCAGGCCGACCAGGTCACGGCGCGAGAGTACTGCTCCCTTCACGGTTTGTGGAAAAGCTAAAATAAGTGAGCACTAACCCGGATAGACCGGAATTGCGTCCCGCGGACCGCGGGATTAGGGATTGAGGGGTTGGGTAACCAAAATCCTACGCAAATATGATGGGATTTTAAAATTTGGCTGCTAATTATGACAAACTCGTAAAAAGTCAGAAAGCACCCGCCATTGTCATTCCCGCGAACGCGGGAATCCAGGGGGAATCAATCTCTTCTGGACTCCCGCGTTCGCGGGAGTGACGGCGTTAGAGATTTTTTACGAAACAATCAGAGTTAAGCTGATAAAACAGAAAGGAGATTAGGCTATGGGAGAGTGGAAATGCAAGGATTGCGGTTTTGCCCTTAAGGCGGATACGCCGCCGGAGGAATGTCCGTCCTGTAAGAAAAAATGTGAATTTGTCGATGTAGCCTGCTACATCCCGGATTGCGGCAAGACAGGACAGGATCCGAGGCTTTGATTTTTTGCAAGCGTTCACGGGGTGCGATTTTTTAATGGAGGTTAATCATGTCAGATAAGAAGTACAGCGTAAGGGCCGAATGTCCCAATTGTGCCTGTGGGTCGATAAACCACTTGAGCCCGGAAACGCTGAGCGAGAAGTTTATAGGGGATGAAAAAGAGATCGATGTTTTATGTCCCCTCTGCGGCACCAAACATAAAGGGAAGATGAAAGAGGATGAGGGATAAATCAGAGGGAGATTAATGATGGGACAAGTATTAATAGTATACTGTACAAGGGCTGGTGGAACAAAGAAGATCGCTGAGGTGATTGCGGAAGGGATCCGGTTTGAAGGTGCCGAGGCGAGCGTTGCCAATGTCACAGGAATCAGGAAAGAGACAGAGCTGAATGGATACGACGGTTATCTGTTTGGGTCCCCCACATATCATGGCGAGATGATGCAGGGGATGAAAACCATGCTCTTCCTGGCAGAAAAGGCCAATCTTGATGGGAAGGTGGGTGGTTCATTCGGAGCTTTTGGATGGAGCGGAGAGGCGCCCGATCGTATCTTTGACACCATGAAACATATTTTGAAGATGGATATGGTGAGTGGACCTCTAAGGCTCAAGTCTGTCTCTTTGGGCGGCGGTACACAGATGGCCCAGGATTATGGTCGCGAAATCGGTAAGAAGATTAGTAGTTCTTAAATGCCAGTCTGGCGAAAGGAAATATATCATGACTACACCCCAACACTGCCCGGGATGGGAACAGTTCAAAGACTTGAAGGCCTTTACGTGCAAATGTCCAAGTTGCGGACAAGAGAAAGAGATTTTTTCAGACGAGTTTAACAAGGCACACACCTGTTCCGGGTGTGGTAAAGAGATTGATTTTACCCAGTGTACTCTGGATGCCGGAACCTAAGGAGGAGAAAATTATGGATAAGTACGTATGTTCGGTATGCGGTTATGTGTACGACCCTGAGGATGGAGACCCGGATAACGGCGTAGAGCCGGGGACGTCATTCGAGAAGGTTCCCGACGATTGGACCTGTCCGGTTTGCGGGGCGGAGAAAGAGCTGTTTGAGAAGGAAGAGTAAGTCTCCTCGATTTTAAACCCCAATAATAAAATGAAAACCTGGGGAGCACAAGAGAGGGTAATCATGAATGACAGGAGAGATTTCCTGAAAAAGTCGATTGTCCTGGCCGCCGGGGTGGTTGCAGCCAATTCCGCAACTGCCTTTGCTTCATCAGGAGGCTTCCCTTCAGGTATCGTATATACAAAGGCGAACCCCGGGAAGTGGGCCAAGAAGGTAGGGTCGCATGCTCCTGAGGTCAAGGTAGACGGGAGAAAAGTGACTCTCACGACCAAACACCCCATGTCTGAGAAACACTATATTGTTCGCCACACCTTAGTGTCGGCAGATGGCACGGTCCTCGGATCGAAGACCTTCTACCCTTCTGATAAGGAGGCGGTGTCAACCTATGAACTTCCGTCCGACCATGGATACAAGTTATATGCCACCAGCTTTTGCAATCTCCATGATTTCTGGGTAACGGAAGTTAGTGTTAAATAAGAAGCGACTTGTTTTTGTTGGTCCTGGAAAGTACGCTGATTTAAGTGCCTATTTATCCCCGCACATAGTGCGGGGGAAGTTAAGGAACTTCGTGACTTTTTATGGCCGAAGACAGAAACAGACAGGGTAATAGAAGAGAGTGACAAGGAAGCAATGTGACCAACTAAAAAGGAGGAAATCATGAGCTTTGATACATTTGAAGAGATTATAAACTATGCCATAGAGAAAGAAGAGGAGGCAGTCGCCTTTTATGAGGAAGCCAGTAGTCTCGAACCATATGCCTGGGCTAAAGAGACATTTGAGGATTTTGCAAAGGAGGAACAGAAACATAAGACCCTTTTAGAAGGATTCCTGAAAGGCGAAAAAGTGGTGGCTGACTATAAATTTGAATGGATTACAGACATCAAACGCAGTGATTATCTGGTGGATATGACATACGAAAAAGGGATGTCTTATGCAGACGTCCTGAGACTTGCAATGAAACGGGAAGAAAAAGCGTTGGCCTTTTATAATGATCTTCAAAAAAACGCGGACGGAGAAGAACTAATAAAGGTATTTAAGATGCTGTCCCAGGAAGAGGCCAAACATAAACTTGCCCTTGAAACATTATATGATGACTATATGGCAGAGCAGGGTGATTAACCTGCTTCTCCAAAATGCATTAGTAGTCTGTGGGCCACAAGAAATGGGAGGACGGGGATGGAAGGGAGAGTACAAATATACACGCTCAGTACCTGCGGTCATTGTAAGGCCACCAAAAGGTTCTTGGATGAATGTAATGTGAAGTACGAATTTGAAGACGTGGATATCCTCCAGGGAGAGGAAAGGGCCGCTATCCTTGAAGACATCAAGAAATGGAATCCCAACTGTTCTTTTCCCACAATCATCATTGGAGACAAGGTTATCGTGGGATATAAAGAAAACGATATAAGGGAGGCCCTTGGATTATGAACCAGGCAGAAAAGCTATACGAGACGCTGAAGAAAGTTCAAGAGCCTAAGGGCTATTACTTTAACAGCGACAAAGAGGGAGTTATTGAACTCCTTGAGGCCCTCATGGTGAACAAGACTCGCTATGGCTATATGTCCTGTCCGTGCAGATTGGCATCGGGAGATCGCAAAAAAGATCAGGATATCCTCTGTCCATGTTTTTACAGGGAGGTCGATGTGAAGGAGTACGGGAGCTGTTATTGCAATTTCTATGTCTCAAAAGAGTGGAATGAGGGGAAGATACCTCATGAATATGTGCCGGAGAGAAGGCCTCCGGAGAAGTCTATCCCCTGAGAGGATGTGCTTGGAAGAGCCGGAGAGGGAGACATGGAGGCATGGATTTTGGTTGACGCTTTGGCTGTTCTTCGTTTTTGCTGCCTTTTCGCCTGGAGGTCGCGTGTGCGCTGCTGATGCAAAAACAGACGGGGCTTCAAATCTCTTAACTAACGAAAAAAGTCCTTACCTTCTTCAACACGCCGGGAACCCGGTAAACTGGTACCCTTGGGGTGAAGAGGCATTTCAGAAGGCCGAAAAAGAAGACAAGCCGATCTTTCTCTCCATTGGCTATGCCACATGCCACTGGTGCCATGTTATGGCCCACGAGTCCTTTGAAGACGAAGAGGTCGCCCGGATACTGAATAAGTATTACATCGCCATAAAGGTAGATCGTGAAGAACGCCCGGACATAGATAAGATCTACATGTCCGTGTGCCAGGCCCTGACAGGGCGCGGGGGATGGCCCCTCACTATAATAATGACCCCCTATGGCAAACCTTTTTTTGCGGGCACCTATTTCCCGAAGACAGGTCGTATGGGGATGCCCGGTCTGATCGATATCCTCAACCAGATAGCCACCATATGGGAAAAGGACCGGGTGCGGATCCTGAAGGCGGGCCAGGAAATCACGAACGCCATTCAACCTGTGTCAGACCCTGACAAGCCGGTTCATGTTGTGAGTGTGGACACTTTGAAGAAGGGTTATTCGCAACTTGCCGGGCGCTTTGATTCCAAATGGGGCGGGTTTGGCACCGCTCCCAAATTCCCCACACCCCATCAACTCACCTTTCTTCTGAGATGGCACAGACGTACCGCTGATCCCGATGCCATAAAAATGGTGGAAAAGAGTTTGGATGAAATGCGGTATGGCGGTATCTACGACCAGATCGGGTCTGGTTTCCACCGGTATTCGGTGGATGAGCAGTGGTTGGTGCCCCACTTTGAAAAAATGCTCTACGACCAGGCCATGCTGGCAATGGCATATATCGAGGCGTATCAGGCAACAGGGAAGACCAGATTCGGAAAGGTTGCCCGCAAGATATTTGCCTATGTGCTGCGAGATATGACAGCGCCTGAGGGAGGATTTTACTGCGCGGAAGATGCTGATAGTGAGGGAAAGGAAGGCCTGTTTTATGTCTGGACACCTGAGGAGATAAAGGGTCATCTCGGGGATGTTTCAGGAGATCTGTTCTGCCGCTTTTATGACATCACCAAACAGGGCAATTTTGAAGAAGGAAAAAGCATCCCCCGCATGTCTCTGACCCTCAAGGCCTTTGCACAAAAGGAAGGGATGGACCCTGCCAAATTAGACAGGGTTTTAAAAGATGCCAGAGAGCGGCTATTTGATGTTCGTGAAAAACGTGTTCATCCCCTGAAAGACGACAAGATATTGACCTCCTGGAACGGGCTTATGATAGCAGCCCTTGCAAAAGGCCATCAAGCCCTCGGCGATGAGCTTTTTGTAGATGCAGCTCGAAAGTCCGCTGACTTCATCCTGAAAAATCTGAGAACAGGCGACGGCAGGCTCCTCAGACGTTACAGAAACGGGGATGCTGCCTATGCAGGGTATCTTGATGACTATGCGTTTATGGTGTGGGGGCTGATCGAACTCTATGAAGCAACCTTTGAGGTTACGTATCTTGAGGCGGCAATTGCGCTGAATAGGGATATGATAGACATTTTCTGGGACAAAAAGGGCGGGGGTCTTTATTTTACGGGAGAGGGGAACGAGGCCCTCATTACGAGGAGCAAGGAGATTTACGACGGCGCCCTTCCTTCAGGTAACTCTGTGGCGGCCCTGAATTTTCTGCGCCTCGGCCGCATGACAGGGAGGATAGACCTGGAAAAAAAGGCCGAACAGTTGGTTGCTACGTTTTCTCGAGATGTTAAAACACAGCCGGTCGGTTACACGCAGCTATTATCAGCCCTTGAGTTTATGATAAGTCCCACGCAGGAGATTGTCATTGCAGGTGACCTTAGTCTGGACACCACGAGGGATATGGTCCGTGCTGTCCACGCCGGATTTCTGCCGAATAAAGTGGTGCTGCTCCACCAGAATGGCCCTGATGGTAAGAGGCTCGAGGCCTTATCACCCTTTACAAAAGAGATGGGTTCCATAAATCACAAGCCCACAGTCTATGTATGCGAGCAGTACGCGTGCAAGATGCCTGTAACCGATGCAGATAAACTGAAAAAACTTCTCAATTAACCTCACTCCACCACATGGTGAAAAAATGCATCTTAACGCCAAAGGGAAGAGATAGTTTGCGAGTAGGATAACAAGGCTACGGACATTAGAGGCGCAAGAGCATATGAAACGAGAAAGCATGGCATTGCCCTTCCAAATGAGGGACAAGAGGCGCCGCATCATAGCTGTTCGTGCATATGCCGACTCTGATTACCCGGATCTAATAGAGATGTATGACAGTTTTGAGCCAAAGGGTCTGGAGGCAGGATTGCCGCCCCCGGATGACGTCACTCGACATAAATGGATTGATCAGATAGTATCATCTCTCTTCAATGTCCTGGCCTTTCATGGCGGCCGTGTTGTTGGTCATGCCGGTCTTGATATTTCGGATCTGAGTGGCTGTCCTGAGTACTTAGTCTTCATGAAACAGGGATTTCGTAATTTCGGCATCGGGACAAGACTTTCAGAGACAATGAAGGAGGTGGCAAAGGGGGCAGGGTGCAAAAGGATATGGCTGACCGTACGGACCGGAAATACCTGCGCAATTCGAGTCTTTAAAAAGGTCAGATTTAAGTTCAAGGGTGAGATCAGCGTGGAACGTGAGATGGAGCTGATTCTGAGAAAGGAAATGCAGTGATATTCTTTGATATAGGCTGTAAGATAATGATCTCGGACTGCCTTATCGATCGGTTGGAACCAAGATTATTATCTCGATGCCTATAGGAACCCTTGTGGATCAATGAGCCTATGAAATCAGCTTTCATCTTCAGCAAAGGCTTTTCAAAGTTTAAGCCGCCAGAAGGCTACCCCTGGTCAGTCCATCGAACAGATGTCACATATCAATTGTGTAAAAAACTCAATCTCCTGGATCATGACTGGATTAATGTTCACAGACCGAAATCTGCGAAGGAGTCAGAGCTCCATTCTTTTCATGATCGAAACTATCTCGGGCTTCTGAAATTGGCCAATAAGGGATGCTTTGAGGAAAAATGGTTGAAATACGGGCTGGGTACGACCGAATGTCCTGTATATGAAGGGGTGTATGACTATCACCTCCTTGCTGCAGGGGCTACTCTTTTGGGGATGCGACTGATCAGTGAGGGGAAATATGACACTGTTTTTAACCCCTCCGGGGGATTTCATCACGCAGGCAGGGATTTTGCTTCCGGATTTTCCTATCTTAACGATATCGTGCTTGCCACAAAGAAACTCGTTGATCTCAATAAGCGGGTCCTGATTGTGGATATTGATGCCCATCATGGAGACCAGGTTCAGGAAGCCTTCTACGACAGTAACAAGGTTATGACCATCTCTTTTCACGAGAGCGGGAAAACATTATTTCCTTTCAAGACCGGTTTTGAAAATGAAATTGGCAGGGGCCCCGGAAAAGGGTATAATATCAATGTCCCGATGCCTGCAGGCACCGGGGATGAAGAATTCATATGGGCGTTTAAGAAGGTTTTTCCGTCGCTTGTCAAGTCGTTTAAGCCGGACATAATTATTGGGGCCCTCGGGACTGATGGTCTTCATTCCGATCCGTTCTCACATCTGCAATTTAGCAATATTTCCTACTCGGAGGTAGTACAGGAAATTGTTGATCATGCCAAAAAACTTATTGCGCTCGGTTGTGGAGGGTATCGACTGGAAAACAGTGTACGCACATGGTCGTTGGAGTGGGCCATAATGAATGGCCTGGGATGTAGTGAAGAGGATACTGCCTCCTTCGGTGGGAGTTTCTGGGGCGATGGCGTTTGCTCGCTTCAGGACAGACACCATTTTATCTCTGATGAAGTAAGAAAGAAAAACAGACGTGAACTGAAACGGATCATAACGGCTATCAAGAGGGACATTTTCCCTGTTCATAATATCAGGGAATAGAGGCTGGTGGGGTCAAGAAAATTCAATAAATTACCGTCTTGTAATAAGAAAGGGAGAAGTAATGAAAGGCAGAAACAAGGCATCAGCAGCTTCCGGAGGCAAGAAATATCCTCCCTCTAATGATTTTCGCAAAAAGGCCCATATTAAGAGCATGCGGGAATACCGTAGCATCTACCGGCGTTCTGTGGAGGATCCCGAAGGCTTCTGGGCCGAAAAGGCAGAGGAGTTGTCCTGGTTCAAAAAATGGAAAAAGGTCCTTGATTATGATTTCCATGAGGCTAACGTCAAATGGTTTGAAGGGGGTAAAATCAATGCATCCTTCAACTGCCTGGATCGTCACATCAATACATGGAGAAAAAATAAGGCTGCCCTTATCTGGGTGGGAGATAAGCCTGGTGAGGAAAAAGTTTATACATACCAACTCCTTCATAAAGAGGTTTCGAAGTTTGCGAATGTCTTGAAAAAAAGAGGGGTCAGGGGGGGAGATCGTGTGATCCTCTATCTCTCAATGATCCCTGAGCTTCCTATTGCCATGTTGGCATGTGCCAGAATCGGGGCTGTTCACAGCGTTGTTTTCGGCGGTTTCAGTTCTGAAGCTCTGGCGACTCGAATTAAGGACTGTGGTGCCAAAATACTTATAACAGCGGATGGCGGTTACAGGGCCGGGAAGGTGGTCACGCTCAAGAAAAACGCTGACAGAGCACTTGAGGACTGTCTTCACGTAAAAACCTGCATTGTTGTAAGACGAACAGGTGCTCCGGTTGAAATGAAAGCGGGGCGGGACTTCTGGTGGAATGATGAGATAAACGCCCCCGGGTTGAAATCAACCTGCAATCCTGCTCTGACCGATGCTGATGATCCCCTCTTTATACTCTATACCAGTGGGTCCACGGGCAGGCCTAAAGGGGTGCTGCATTCTATTGGAGGTTATCTCCTTTACGCCTATCAGACATTCAAGTGGATATTTGATATCCATGATGATGACACCTACTGGTGCACGGCTGATATAGGATGGATTACGGGTCACAGCTATATCGTATATGGTCCTCTTGCCGCAGGCGCCACCAGTGTGATGTTCGAAGGTGTTCCCACCTACCCTGATCCCGGCAGGTTTTGGAAAATTGTGGAGGAGCATGACGTGAACATCCTGTACACGGCTCCAACGGCCATCAGGGCCCTGGCCAAATTTGGTCCCAAATGGCCGCGACGCTACAATCTCAGCAGCCTGAGACTCCTTGGCAGCGTGGGAGAAGTCCTGAACCCTGAAGCCTGGAAATGGTATCATAAAAACATCGGGAAGGGTAAATGCCCAATTGTGGATACATGGTGGCAGACTGAGACAGGCGGAATCATTCTTTCACCATTCCCGGGAGCTGTTCCAACTAAACCGGGAGCTGCAACAGTCCCTTTCCCGGGCGTACTTCCTGGTATTATCAATGACAGTGGGAAAAAATGCAGAAGAGGGGAAGGGGGCTATCTTGTTATTGAAAAGCCCTGGCCGGGGATTATGAGCGGTGTCTTTGGAGATCCGAAACGATTCAAACAAACCTATTTCAGCCAGTTTCCGGGGGTGTATTTTACGGGCGATGGTGCAAAGAGAGACAATGACGGGTATTACTGGCTTATGGGAAGAGTGGACGATGTTATAAATGTTGCGGGCCACCGTCTGGGAACAGCAGAGATAGAAAGCGCCCTGGTTGCCCACAGGGATGTGGCAGAGGCGGCTGTGGTCGGTTATCCCGATAAAATCAAGGGAGAGGGTATTTACGCCTTCGTGATATTGAATGAGGGCGTCAGGAAGACGGAGATTTTGAGAAAAGCCCTGGTCGCTCATGTAAGGAAAAAAATTGGCCCTATCGCTACGCCAAGCAAGATCCAGTTTGCATACTCGCTCCCCAAGACACGAAGCGGGAAGATCATGAGAAGAATATTGAGAAAAGTGGCTTCAGGTGACGTGGAAGAGCTTGGCGACTTAAGTACTCTCACTGACAAAACCGCGGTTGAAAAACTGATCGATGAAAGAGAGGCATAGATAGTGCCTGAACGAAAATCACGCCTTGGCGTGATTCAGGCACTATTTTGGATTTTTGAATTTGGATTTTGGAATTATGGAATAAATTCCAACTCACTAAACCCTCATTGTTGATGTTGTATTTGTTTTCATTTCGAGGCTTTCGTTCAGAGACATAGATAGTGCCTGAGGGTTCCCGCGCATTATGTCCGGCGATTTTCGGCAGGGTTCAAATCCAGGGCTTAGGTTTCACGGTAAGGAGTCTTTATATGCTTGTTGTTGGATTACAGGGAAGCCCGCGTGTCAAAGGAAATACCAGCATCCTCCTCTCGACATTTCTTGCGGAAGCCGAAAGACTCGGGGCACGAACAGAATATTTAGATGTGGCCAAGAGAAATATCTCTCCCTGCCTGGAATGCGGGGTTTGCGAGCAGAAGGGCTTCTGTCCCATTGACGATGATATGCAGGATGTTTATCCGTTACTCCGCCAGGCAGACCTTATCGTGATGGCAACACCCATATTCTTTTACGGGGTTACGGCCCAGCTTAAGGCCCTCATTGACCGCTCCCAGGCCCTCTGGTCGAGAAGATATGTGCTCGGATTAACGAACCCGGGAAGGGAGTGGCGGCGAGGTTTCTTATTGGCCGTAGGCGCCACGAAAGGAAAGAATCTCTTTGAAGGCGTCAACCTCACCGCAAAATATTTCTTTGACGCAGTTGGCGCGAGCTTTGATGGGACCCTTGCTTTCAACCAGATCGAAAGGCCTGGAGATATAGCAGAACATCCCACTGCCCTTGAGGATGCAAAAGAAAAGGCCAGGATCCTTGTGGCCCCTTTTTTAGACAGGAAGAAAGTCCTTTTTGTCTGCACTGAAAACGCCTGCCGAAGCGAGATGGCGAGCGCCTTTGCCCAGCGCCATGCCGGGGACCGCATAGAGGCTGTAAGCGCGGGCAGTGCACCTGCAAAGGAGATCAATCCGCTCATGGTTGAAGTCATGGGCGAAAAGGATATTGATATGGCCTTTCGCAAGCCCAAGACCATTTCAGCCGTTGCGGGTTATGGAAAACCGGACCTGATCATATCAATGGGGTGTGGGGATGCATGTCCCTTTTTTCCCGACGTGCCGAATGAAGAATGGGATTTGGAAGATCCCGCAGGAAAACCGATCTCCTTTATGCGTGAGATCAGGGATGATATTGAGAGAAGGGTGATTGAGCTGATTCGAAACTTGTCGAAGATCCCGTTTTTAAGCGGGGAAATTTGAAACTTGAAATTTGAAATTGGAAACTTGAAATTGGAAATTCAAGAAGGCCGCGAAAAGACAGAAATGACCCGTTTTCGTCATTCCCGCGAACGCGGGAATCCAGGGATGTTCGATTAAGATTATGATTAAGATTATGAGTAAAAAAATGATCTAAATGAAATCTCTGTGATCTCTGTGCGCTCTGTGAGAGGAATAATACATTTTTAAATTCATAAAAGGAGGAGAAAATTATGGATAAGTATGAATGTTCGGTATGTGATTATGTGTACGACCCGGAGGATGGCGATCCGGATAACGGTGTAGAGCCGGGGACCTCATTTGACGACGTTCCCGATGACTGGACATGTCCCATATGCGGGGAAGCAAAAGACGTCTTTGAAAAGGAGTAAGATATGAAACCTATGGAGATTGCAAAAGGTATTTATTGGCTGGGCGTGATAGACTGGAACATCAGGGATTTTCACGGATATTCTACCTACGAGGGATCAACCTATAATTCCTTTCTTATCATGGACGAAAAGATTACCCTGATAGATGCGGTCAAGAAGGAATTTGCCGATGAACTTATTGCTAACATAAGCCAGATTGTTGACCCGAAGAAGATTGATTATGTTATCAGCAACCACACCGAGATGGATCATTCCGGGGGGCTGCCGAGAGTAATGCACAAGATCGGCGAAGATAAACCCCTTTACTGTTCCAAGATGGGACAGAAGAACCTTGCAAGCCATTTTCCTCAGAAGTGGAATTATCAGCCTGTGGAAAACGGCGGTGAATTGAGCTTAGGGAATAGAACCCTCACCTTCTTGGAGACCAGGATGCTTCACTGGCCTGACAGCATGTTTAGTTATGTAAAAGAAGACCGGCTTCTTTTTTCCAGCGATGCGTTTGGACAGCATTATGCGGGTCTTGAAAGGTTTGACGACCAGATTGGTGATGCCATCATGCCTCATGCAAGGAAATACTTCGCCAATATCCTGCTCCTCTACTCGCCGCTGATACTCAAATTAGTGGACAAGGTTACAGAAATGGGGTTGCCCATAGATATGATCTGTCCTGACCACGGCATCCTCTGGCGCAAAGATCCGTCAAAAATCATTAATGCCTATGTTGAATGGAGCAATCAGAAACCAAAACGGAAGGCCCTGGTCATTTACGATACCATGTGGCACAGTACCGGGACCATGGGAGAGGTAATTGTAGATGCGCTTGGCGAGGAAGGTGTGGATGCCAGGTTAATGCATCTCAGGAATTGGCATCGCAGTGATATCATGACCGAGGTCCTCGATGCAGGGGCAATCATAGTCGGGTCCCCTACTCTCAATAACGGGCTTTTCCCCACGGTCAGTGATTTCCTGACATATATGAAGGGTCTCAAACCGTTGAATAAGGTGGGGGCTGCATTCGGCTCATTCGGCTGGAGTGGTGAGGCTGCAAAACTGGTCACGAAAGAGCTCGAAGAGATGAAGTTCGATATTATTGATCCGGGCGTGAGGGTTCAGTACGTGCCTGATGACAAAGGTTTGGATGCGTGCCGTGAATTAGCGGCTAAGATTGCCCAGGCTCTGCCAGCTGAATAATCATTCGCTACAAAGGAAGATAAGTTCGTAAAAAGTCTGCAAGGCCGTCACGCCCGCGAAGCTTGTCCTCGACCCGATCGGGGAGCGGGAGTCCAGAAGTGACTGGTTTCCCTGGATTCCCGCGTTCGCGGGAATGACCAAAACGGATGAGTGATTTTCCGGAGATTATCAAGGAAGAAATCAGGAGAAGGAGAAAATCATGTTTTCAAAGAGAATGATACTGATTTCGATTGCCCTCCTGTGGATGGCGGCTCTTGCCTTCGGCGAGGGTGCCCCGGCTAATCAGAACGAGTGTATCGCCTGCCACAAGAAGGTAACCCCTGGCTTTGTATCCGACTGGGGGGTGAGTAAGCACTCAGAAGAAGATGTAACATGTTCGGATTGTCATGGGGATAAACATAAGACCGCGAAAGATGCCAACCTGGCCCGGCTGCCGGATGAACAGGTCTGCGGCGAATGTCATGAAGATCAGTTCGATCAGTTTACCAGAGGTAAGCATAACTATGGCTGGCGATCAATGAATGCCCTGCCCATTACCCATATGGAGCCGGACGAGCTGATGGAAGGAAGTGTGGGATGCGGCGGCTGTCATAATATGGGAATTAAGAGTGCAGCTGAGAAAAAAGATCGATGGGACAAAGGCTACCGATATCAGAACAACTCCTGTGACGAGTGCCATACGCGTCACGCCTTTTCCAAAAAAGAGGCCCAGGATCCAAGGGCCTGTCAGCAATGCCATATGGGTTATGACCACCCACAGTGGGAGATGTGGAGCAGTTCCAAGCATGGCACCCGCTTTTTTGTCAAACAGGCAGGCAAATTGCCTGAAGGTGCTGCAGCACCTACCTGCCAGCTTTGTCACATGCCTGACGGCACCCACGAAAACCGGACTGCATGGGGCTTTTTCGGTGTCCGGTTACCCCTGCCAAAAGACAAGCAGTGGGCAGCCGACCGGGTTATTATACTCAAGGCCCTCGGCGTACTGAATCCCGGAACCGGCAAACCAACTCCGCGGTTAGAGATGATGAAGTCTCTCCACATGATTCAGTTTACTGAAGATGCCTGGAAAGCAGAGCGGGAAAAGATGATCAAGATCTGCTCAAGATGTCATGCCGGGCAGTATGCCCGACACCGGTTGGAGATGGGCGACCGGATGATTAAAAATGCCGACCGCTTGATGGCGCAGGGGATTAAGATCGTTGCGGCTCTTTACAAAGAAGGAATCATCAAGAAGCCGGATTACTATCCCTTTGCCTATCCAGATTTTCTCTACTTCAATCAGACAGGTGGTTCATACATCGATCAGGTGCTGTTCAGGATGTATATGAAATACCGGATGCGAACCTATCAGGGTGTTTTTCACGCCAATCCGGATTATGTCTACTGGTACGGCTGGGCCGCCATGACAAAATCCCTCGGCGAAATCCAGGAGCTTGACCGTACTATGAGGGCAACGCATAAGGTTAAGTAGTGTCTGAACGAAAAGCGTGTTCAGACACGATTTCGGATTTAAAAAAAAGCAATCTCAGTAAGTTGAAAATTGCTGAACAAAACTGGAGCAAAACAAAAAGCCAAACTCCTGGGTTTTCGTTCAGGCACTAAGTAGGAAGGGAAGGGAAAGTGTCTATTTATCCCGTTTGCAGCGGGGAAGTTATGGGACAGGCCCCGGTCATTGATATCAGCGAGTGCTCCTATTGCGAATCCTGTGTGGAGTTATGTCCAACCGTCTTTCGGATAAATGAGGAGACAGGGATCATTGAGGCAGTGGAGCTTTCTCAATATCCTGAAAAAGAAGTCCGGGAGGCCATAAGCTGCTGCCCCAAGGACTGTATAATTTGGGAGGGGGGTGGTTGAAAGGGCGCATTCTCAAACAGAGGGTTCTCGATCTTCTGGGGTCAGAGGATCTTGACTTTGCCTTAGAGGTATTGTGCAGCATGCCTCTACTCCGAGTGATCAACTCCCTCTTTTCCTTTCTTTACAGTACTGATGAGCAGATAAAATGGCGGGCGATTACAGCCATGGGCGCTGCTGTGGCAAGGCTTGCCGATGAAGATATGGAGCAGGCCAGGATAATCATGCGCCGGCTCATGTGGAATCTTAACGACGAATCAGGAGGCATAGGCTGGGGCAGCCCGGAGGCCATGGGAGAGATTCTGGCCTGTCATGAACTGCTTGCTAATGAGTATGTCTCTGTTCTCATATCCTATGCACGGAAAGACGGAAATTATCTGGAACTGGAAATGCTTCAACGTGGTCTCCTCTGGGGCGTTGCAAGGCTCTCTCAGGTAAGACCATACCTGGTTCAGGATGCAGTCTCCGACTTCATGCAGTACCTGCAATCCATAGATCCTGCAGTGAGGGGATTAGCGGCCTGGCTCATGGGATTGCTTGAGGCGGGCGATGCGCGGGAGGCCCTTGAGGCCCTAACAGACGATGACGCCCGGCTTAGTGTTTATAAGGATCGAAAGTTAATCAATTGTAATGTAAAAGAGTTAGCAGAAGAGGCGCTCAAAAAAGTGACTAAAGTGACTAAAGTTTGAAGTGACTAAAGTTTGAAGTGACTAAAGTTGATGGTCCCGTAAAAAGTCCCCAAGTCCGTCTCCCCCGCGAAAGCGGGGGTCCATAAGCCACTAATTTTCCTGGATTCCCGCGTTCGCGGGAATGACGAAAACGGAAGATGTTTGACTTTTTACGAGTTTGTCAAAGT
Organism: Candidatus Desulfacyla euxinica; assembly: GCA_014382715.1. Classification (GTDB taxonomy): domain Bacteria; phylum Desulfobacterota; class DSM-4660; order Desulfatiglandales; family Desulfatiglandaceae; genus Desulfacyla; species Desulfacyla euxinica. The sequence continues at coordinate 23,932 of JACNJD010000148.1, forward strand.
TAAGGAACTTCGTATCATTTTTAAGAGGCTTGCTCGACAAACACCTTATGGCGTAGATCTTTTCTTTTCTGTTGTCCTGAAAGTCCCGCTTTTTTCAGCGGGATCACCAGAAAAGAAAAAATATCCCTCCTCTGCGTACTCTGCGCCTCTAGTCCCGCCGATGGCGGGATGAAAAAAAGGCCTATAATTTTCACGCATAACCAAACAGGAAAGGAGGCTTATCATGAATCACCGTTATACCAACCCTTATGTCATCGGAGCCTTACTCGGGTTAGTCATGCTGTTTTCCTTTTATACCATGGGCAGGGGTGTCGGATCTTCAGCAACCTTTGCCCGGGTTGCAACGGCAGGGATTGATTTGGTGGCTCCTGAACATGCAAAAACCAATGCATATTTCTCAAAATACCTGTCAGGGGATCGATCTCCCCTCATGGCCTGGCTTGTTTTCCTGAGTCTGGGGGCCGGGCTTGGAGGCCTGTTTTCGGCCTTCATTGCCAAAAGGGTACAAGGCGAGGTGGCAAGGGGACCATCCATAGGGGTTTCAGCCCGGCTGTGGCTTGCAATGGGCGGGGGTATCCTGTCAGGATTTGCCGCCCGATTGGCCAGAGGATGCACAAGCGGACAGGCCCTTACAGGGGCCTCCGAACTCGCCTTTGGCAGCTGGATCTTTATGTTTTCTATCTTTGCCGGCGCATATGCAACCGCCTATTTTTTTAGAAAGGAGTGGCTATAATGGGACCTCTATACAAATTAGGTTGGTTTGATTTTGCCTACGGTCTTCAAATGGCCGGGCTTATCGGTTTCCTCTTCGGGTTTGTGCTCGAAAGGGCCGGGTTTGGAAACGTCAGGAAACTCACGGCCATATTTTATCTGCGAGACTTTGCCGTCCTCAAGGTCATGTTCACCGCTATCGTAGTGTGTATGTTAGGTCTCCTCTATTTTTCCGTCTTTGGCTGGATCGACCTTGGTCTGGTGTATCTCTTACCCACCTATATATGGCCCCAGATTGTGGGTGGTCTTATCCTCGGTGTTGGATTCATAATGGGCGGCTATTGCCCTACAACCTCCATCGTGGCCACGGTATCGGGCAAGCTTGACGGGTTGATATTTATCGTAGGAATGATCATTGGCTCATTTATCTTTGCCGAGATATTCCCGCTGCTTGAGGGATTCTATTCCGCCGGAGATATGGGCGCTATCCGTCTCACAGATGTCCTGAATCTCAACTCAGGTATTGTTGCCCTTCTCGTATGTCTTATGGCTGTGGGAGCCTACTGGTTTGTGGAAAAGGTGGAAAATAAGTTTGGGGACAGGGACACTCTCCCGGGCGGCTCAAAGGGAATGAAGAGATCAGCCGCAGCGATTCTTATCCTTCTCGGTCTGATCCTTGCCATTATCAACCCGGATCGTATTGCTGCCGACAGACCATCTCCTCAGGTACAGACTCAAAAAAAGACGGAAGAGACTCAAAAGCCCACGCCCAAAGCAGAGAAACCCTCTTCATCCAAGTTTGAGATAGTGGAAGATGAAGGGTGTTAAGGGGTATGTGTTAAGAGGTTCAAGGTTCAAGGTTCAGGGTTAAAGATAAGGACAAAATTGACGGCCTTATAAAAAGTCTCCAAGGCCGTCACTCCCGCGAACGCGGGAATCCCTGGATTCCCGCCTTCGCGCGGGAATGACGAAAACGGGCCAGTGATTTTTTACAGGACCATCAAGGTTGTTAGGGGAAATCTATGAATCGCAACAAGGAAAGAACACATTCATCGATTCGTAATTATGCGCTACTGTTCGCGTTGATTTGGACACTGGTTCTTGCCGCGCTGTTTAACCTGAATCTCCAAAGTGAATTCAAGCAGGCTGACGAACTGGCCGCATACCAGGCGCGTGCCTTTTTCGAGGAAATCGTAACAATCCGATATTGGAATGCCCTTCATGGCGGTGTCTACGTTCCCATCAGCGAAAAGGCACAGCCCAACCCTTATCTCGATGTTCCTGACCGTGACATCACAACAAAGGACGGTCGGAAGCTGACAAAGATTAATCCAGCCTACATGACCCGGCAGATCGGTGAAATTGCAGCCAGGAGAAATAAGGTATGGTTCCATATAACAAGCTCTAATCCTATCCGTCCCGGAAATGCCCCTGATTCCTGGGAGGCCAAGATCCTCGGTTTGTTGGAAACGGGGATCCCCGAGCATTCTGAGTTCGTAACCTCTCCAGAGGGAACCAAAATGTTTCGTTATATGGCCCCTCTCTGGGTGGAACGCCCCTGTCTGAAATGTCATGCCAAACAGGGTTATAAGGAGGGAGACTTGAGGGGGGGTATTAGCGTAACCATTGAAGCCGGGCCGATTGTGGCATCAAGAACAAGGGAAGTTCGCTATTTAATCATATCCTATCTTGTTATCTGGGCTTTAGGTTTGATAGGACTCGGGATTGGGATGAACCGTTTACGTGCCAGAGAAAAAGAAAGAGAAAATCTTATCCTGGAGCTTACAGAAGCGCTCACTGAGGTCAAGAAATTAAGCGGCATGCTTCCAATATGCGCTTCCTGCAAAAAGATCCGGGATGATAAGGGTTATTGGAACCAGATAGAATCTTATATAAGGGATCGCTCCGAGGCCGAATTTAGCCACGGCATCTGCCCGGACTGTGCCAAAAAACTTTATCCGGAAATTTACAAAGACGATCCCTTATAAAACTTTAAAAAGGTCCTTAACTTTGAGGGTCTCGTAAGTCATAAACTACCTGTTTTTGTCATTCCCGCGAACGCGGGAATCCAGGGAAATCAGTCGGGTCTGGACTCCCGCTTTCGCGGGAGTAACGGCCTCGAAGACTTTTTGCGGGCGCATCAACTTCCCCGCTGCAAACGGGATAAATAGGCACTTATTAAATAGAGGAGTGTTATGTTATCTCCAAGATATCTTATGATACTGGCTGTGTTTATCTTGATGCCGGCTGAGGCCTTTCCCGATACGATTCTGCTTAAAGCAGATACGTGGTGTCCCTATAATTGCGCATTGGATGCCAGACAGCCCGGTTATACAATCGAGATAGCAAAAAGGATTTTCGAAAAAACCGGTCATAAATTCAAATATGAGATTGCTCCCTGGTCCCGTGCGCTGAAACTTGTTAAAGAGGATGATATTACTGCCGTAGTAGGGGTAACCAGGAATGAAGCTCCTGCGCTTATTTTCCCTGAACAGGAATTTGGGATATCAGACATCCATTTTTTTAAAAGAAAGGGTTTTGACTGGGTTTTTGCAGGAATAGGGTCTCTTAAGACTGTACGAGTTGGTATTATGGGTGACTATGAGTATGGGAAAGAACTCGATGAATATTTTAAAAAATACAGGAATACAAAAAAGGTTCAAAGCATTAAGTCCAAAGAGCCTCTGGTCTTGAATATTAGAAAGCTGTTAAAAGACAGGATAGACGTCATTCCCGAAGATAAAGCGGTTTTTATTTATACTGCCAGTTCCATGGGGGTCTGGGATAAAATTCAAGATGCCGGGGTTGATCCCATTAATTCAAAGGAGGCATTGGAAGAATCAAAACTGTATATTGCATTTTCTCCTACGAACCCCAAATCAAAACAATATGCCAGATTGATTACCGATGGAATAGAGCAGATGAGGCTGTCGGGAGAGTTGAAAGAAATCCTTGCCAAATATAAGTTAACGGATTGGAGAGAAGATTATAAGGATGTAATAGAAAAATACGAAAAATAGTGGAAATCTGATTAGCCCCCGAAATCTTCAGCGTTGCTATTCGGACAAGTAATATTATATTTTCACCGCCCGTCCCGCAAGGCGAGACTCGAGACGCAAAGTTCGCAGAGAGAAATTGCAGGCGGGATATTGACCAGGCTGGGTTATATCGCTCAAATTGTTTCCAGCGGGGAAGAGGCCATTGAGTATGTGAAAGAAAATCCAGTGGATCTCATCGTCCTTGACATGGCCATGCCTAAAGGGATCAACGGCCGGGAAACCTATGAGGAGATCATCAAGACCCGTCCCGGACAGAAGGCCATCATCGCCAGCGGCTACGCCAAATCAAAGGAGGTTGACATGGCCCAGGAGTTAGAGGCAGGCAAGTATATAAAAAAGCCATTCTTGCTGGAAAAATAGGCATGAATATCACGCTGGGCCGACCTGCATCACCCACCGTGTACCAGATCGATGATGGTCACTTCCGGCGGGACGAGAAATCTCATGGGTGGTCCCCAGGTCCCGGAACCCCTGTTTACGTAAAGAAATACCCCATCCCTAAGAGGAAGGAGCCCCTTATCTATGGGATAGAGCAGCTTGATGAGGAGGCTAAAAGGGAAGAGCTGACCACCGTGGGTGTGGCCTGAGAGTTGAAGATCAAAAAGTCCCTCACTCCCGCTCTCCACCAAAGGCCTGTGTTTCAAAAGAATGGTAAATTGATTTTCAGGAAGCCCTGAGAGTAACTGTTTTTCAGAGATCTTTCCATGGCCGCCGAATCGATTTGCCCTGACATCGTCCACGCCCGCCATAATAATAAGCCCTGGAATCTCCAGTTTCTCTCCCCTGAGAACGGTGAACCCGGCCTCTTCAGCAAAGGCCAGCGATCGCCCGATGCCGGCATGGAATTCATGATTCCCTGTAACCGCATATTTCCCGTAAGGAGTACGGACGGCATTGATTTTGTCTGCCATTTTTGAAATATCGTTGATCTGGCCGTCCAACAGATCCCCTGTGGAAACCAGGATATCCGGCTTTGCCCTGCGCACTTCTCTGAGGATCCTTTCCAGTCTCCATTCTCCCATTATGAGTCCGAGGTGCACATCAGAGATCTGAACGATTCGAAGTTTGCCCACGTTTTCAGGAATTTTGGGAGATTTGATAACGATCAGTTCAGTTCGGATACTGAGGGCCTCTATATGGCCATAAACGCCGACCAGTACAGAGACCACGAGGGGTATGAAGAATGTGATCCTGGGCGATGGTATCCATGGTCCCGGGTCCCAATGAAAAACACGGGTTAACACCGAGAGCAGGAGGCCATAGATGTCTATTACAAATGCAGTGCACACGAACATCAGCAGAAGCCCCATCCAGGTATATCCGGCATAGGCGAGAATCTTGGGGACTGTCTCCATTCCATATCTTTCGAGCACTCGAACCAGAATGGGACATAACACCATAAAGACCATAAACAGGGCCAGGGAAATGCCTCCCCATCTGCTGAGAGAAAAGGCGCCCCTTGCCTTCAAAAAGGCATAGGTGTGGAGGAGCCCGTAAAGGGTGAGGAAAACAGAGATAAAAACAACAAATCGCAAAACAAGTCCTTCCTTTTCTCAAAATATTGAAACTATGCTATAATCATAATGGTCTCATAAGACAAGGGCCTTTTCCTATTTAAGGAGTGCCATGTCCCGTCGCTGGTTTATTTTTTTGATCACCTCTGCCAACTTTTTTCTTTCCCAGTTTTATCGGGCATCTAATGCGGTTATTGCGAATGATCTCCTGGTAGACCTTGCCTTAGACACGCGGGGCCTGGGCACCATCAGTGCCGCCTTTTTTTACGCCTTTGCCCTGACCCAGATCCCCATCGGTATTTTTTTAGACCGGATCGGACCAAGAAAGATGATGACGGGTCTTTCCCTTATCGGTATTGCCGGTGCCCTCATTTTTTCATATGCCCATTCCATTGGGCTCGGTCTGGTGGGTCGTACACTTCTGGGCATGGGTATGGCCTGCAATCTCATGGGTACATTGAAACTCCTGACTGTCTGGTTCGGGCCCGCCACCTTTGCGACCCTCTCCGGTATTATTTTTTCCATCGGGACCCTGGGAAACATGGCTGCTGCGACACCCCTGGTTCTGTTAGTCAATGCCATGGGATGGCGACAGGCCTTTATGGTCATTGCGGGTGTGAATCTGCTTCTGGTGCTGATCCTGTACGTGGTGGTGAGAGACACACCCCCGAACAGACCGTCCTCTTTCCCTCAAGAGCTTTTTCCGGACGTGCGCAAGGCATTTTCCGGTCTTGCCCTGCTTTTGAAAAAGAAAGAGTACTGGATCATCTCGCTGGCAAGTTTAGTGAGCTATGGTGTCTATGGTGCCTTTCAGACCCTTTGGGCCGGACCCTATCTTATGGACGCCATGGGCCAGAGTGTTATGAATGCGGGTAACCTGATTCTCCTCATGAACCTCGGAGCCATTTCGGGTGAACCTGTCTGGGGGGTCTTGTCGGACAGGATCTTAAAGACGCGGAAATGGCTTGTCTCAGGGGGTCTTCTGATCGTTGTCGTCATGGTGCTGCTGATGGCCGGTCTTCCTGGAGGAACAGGGTTTTTAGCCCTTGCGTTCCTGTTTTTCTCCTTTGGATTTTTCAGGGCCACCGGATTGTTGATGTACGTACACATAAAAGAAATCATGCCATTGGAGATGGCCGGGACCGCCATGACGGGGATCAATTTTTTCACCATGATTGGCCCTGCCCTCTTTCTTCAGGGGCTGGGCATCTTCATGCAGTCGTTGTATCCTGAATCTTCCCGGGGGGCTGAGGCTTTCACGGCTTCTTTTCTGGTGTGTGCCTTCTGCTCATTTCTGGTTGCCGTCTTTTATCTCTTCACTCGAGATACCATGCACAGACGCGCATAAGGGGACACTCACACATCTTGAATTGTGAACCACGGCGTGGTACATTCAACGGGGAATTACCAGTTTGTTAAAGTTGGGATGATATACCGCAACCGTCGTTTCCGCGAACGCGGGAATCCAGAATTGATAACCGGGAATGACGTCCTACGTTTACAGGGATGATTCGGCATGGTTCTGGCTTTATTAACAAACTGGTAATGCTATCAACGCGAGATGGAGAATCGTCCAATGGCCTTTGTAGCAGATTCTAAACAGCCAACCGTGGCGCCTGAAAATGCGCTGTGGTTTTTAGTTCATGATAATCGGATTCTTATAAAAGAGAAACAGGACAACTATCTTATTCCGCAATCATCAGATATCAAAAAACTTGGCCTTGCCCCTGAAAAGAAGCAATTTTTCGGATTGCTTGATGGGAAACCCTGTTATGTGGCGGAATTGGGGGATGGGGCGGATGTTTCAGGCGCCTTCTCATTCGTGGGTCTCCGTGCCCTTTTCAGTCAGTTTGGAGAGGATGTTATCCGGGCGGCGGGAATGGCCAGCCAATTGCTTCGCTGGGGTCAGAACCACCGGTATTGTGGCAGATGCGGAGAACGGACCGGGAATAAAAAAGATGAACGTGCCAAAATCTGCCCCCGATGCGGGTTGATAAATTACCCGAGGCTTTCTCCTGCCATGATCGTTGCCGTGCTTAAGGATCATAAGATCCTGCTTGCCCATTCAAAACGGTTCCCGGGCAAGTTTTTCAGTGTTCTGGCCGGATTCGTGGAACCGGGTGAAACTCTGGAAGAGTGTGTCAAACGAGAAGTCTCGGAAGAGGTGGGCATCACCGTAAGAAACATCCGCTATTTTGGCAGTCAGCCCTGGCCTTTCCCGGATTCTCTCATGGTTGCGTTTACGGCTGAATATGCTGCTGGAGAAATAAGCATCGACCATTCCGAAATATCCGAGGCAGGCTGGTATTCAGCGAAACAGCTTCCCTCCATTCCGCCTAAAATCAGTATTGCCCGGGAGTTGATTGACTGGTTTTTGGAAAAAGAGGGTTAGTCAACAATGGCCCGTTCTACCTTATGGATGTTCTGCCCCAGAAATTTCTGCCCAAGGGCTTTAAACCGTGCTGGGTCGTCCGTAGTGCAAAAAGTTACGGTTCCGGTCCGAGAGATTCTATCCTCTATTTCAGGGTGCCTTAAAAGATACTCTTTCAACTTGTGCGAGACTGTCTCTGGACCGTTCAAGACCTGGCAGTTTTTTCCCATGATTCGCTCTATATCTTTTTGTAAAATGGGGTAGTGGGTACACCCGAGGATAAGGG
>JACNJD010000324.1 GCA_014382715.1 Candidatus Desulfacyla euxinica
TTAAGACATTTTTGATGCGCCCGCAAAAATTTCTTTTTCGGGGCAGTTGTAAATTATTTCTAATTAGCCCGGACAAGGCTTAAATTGTTTCAGTTTCTTTGAGACCATCATGCTGGCTCTGCCTGGGGTTTGGCAATTCCCGACCGAAGAAAATCTGGAGATCAAAAAAGGTCGGCTATAACGACATACGCTGAAAGACATCAAAATGCCTTGTTGTGGCCAGAGCGTCGAGCCTTATAAACCCATTTATGTGCGTTAGAGATGGTTACTCAGCAGAGTTGTTATGAAGTCTATAAAGATATCCGGTCTATACCGAATCCTCCGAAAGGAAGGAAAATGTTTAAGATTTTATAATTATAGTTGCTATATCCCCGTATGTCAAGGCTTTTTGGAACAAGCATGTTAAATTACAGTTATAGATCCAGCTGTTCTAAGACCTCCAGGGCATGTTTCATGTCGTCCGGAAGTGGGGCTTCGAATTCCATATAGTTTTTGTTCTCCGGATGGACAAACCCTAAACGCTTGGAGTGAAGCATTTGTCTTTTCAGGTTGAGCATGGGGCCGTTTTTCTGGGGGAAGCGCCTTTTCCACCAGTTAGGCCCATATCCATAGACAGGATCTCCTGCAACAGGATGACCCATGTGTGATAGGTGAACGCGGATCTGATGGGTACGCCCTGTTTTGATGGAAACAGAGAGGAGTGAAAAGCCCGTCTGAAATTCTGCCAATTTTTGCCACCATGTTAAGGCCTCCCGTCCCCCGGAGAGTACGACGGCCATCTCTTTTCGTCTTGAAGGATGTCGAGCAATAGGGAGATCAATCTTCCCCTCCTCACCTTTGATTTGTCCATGCACGAGAGCGAGGTATTTCTTTTTAACCGCGCCGGATTTGAATTGTTGAGCGAGAGATGCGTGGGTCAGGTCATTTTTTGCCACAACCATGAGCCCGGAGGTATCTTTATCGAGCCGATGTACAATGCCTGGTCTCAGGGTTCCCCCGATCCCGGACAGGTCCTTGCAATGTTTAAGAAGACCGTGGACAAGGGTCCCGGTTGAATGCCCGGGGGCCGGGTGAACAACAATCCCTGCAGGTTTCGATAAAACAATTAGGGAAGAATCTTCATGGATAATCTGGAACTCCACCTCGTCGGGTGTAAGATCCGGAAGGGTTGGGGGCGGGATTGTGAGAGAAACCCTATCCCCTGCCTTCAATTTGTAGCTTGGTTTTGAAGGGCGATCGTTTACCTTAGCGTGACCATCCTTTATTAAGGCCTGTATCCTTGCTCGAGACAGATCGACGCGGCTGTTGCAAAGAAAAACATCAAGCCGAGTACCCTGAGCGGTCTCAGGAATGTCATAGAAAAAAGTGTTAGCTGTTTCTTGGGTTACTGACAAGATGTTGACTATTACAGAGATCGTAAAATAGTAGAGTGGTTGAGGCCCGACGGAGGCGCGATTAATCAGTATAACAAATCAGGAAAATATCTTATCTAAATCCTTTTCTACCTGTGATTCTTTAATATCTTTGGCAAGAGATATCTCTTTTACGAGAAGAGTCCTTGCGGTATCCAGCATCTTTCTTTCACCAAAAGAAAGCTCTTTTTCCAGTCTTAGAATCAATAGATCCCGGTACACTTCGGCTACTTCAAAGACGGATCCGGTCTTAATCTTGTCCATATAATCTCTGTAACGCCGGTTCCAGGTCTGATTATTAAGGATGACATCTCTCTTTTTCAGGATCGTGAAGAGCTTTGGGAGTTCTGTCTTGGCGATGATCTCCCGCAGACCTACGTTGTCCACATTACTGGTAGGGATCATGATAATCATATCATTATCGAGAATACGCATAACATAAAAATCCTGCTTGCAGCCCGAGATTTCCTGGCTTTCTATCCTTTCGATTATGCCGACGCCATGCGCAGGATAAACGGCTAAATGACCTACCTGAAACATATATACCTCCATAGTCAAGGCTCATGGCCTGTAGCTCAAAGGTCTCATCCTATGAGCTTTCAGCCATGAGCATTTTGACCGTACCGATTTTCTTTTATATCAAAGCCCTATCTTAAAAATAAACCGACTGCCGGCAAGATCGGTGCAATGACCAGAGCAACCACCGACATCAACTTGATCAGGATGTTCATGGCAGGGCCGGAGGTGTCTTTAAACGGATCGCCAACAGTATCGCCCACCACGGCGGCCTTGTGGTTATCTGAACCTTTTCCGCCTAAGTTCCCTTCTTCTATCCACTTCTTTGCGTTGTCCCATGCACCGCCGCCATTGGCCATGAACAGGGCCAAGAACGCCCCCATAACCACAGCGCCCAAAAGCATACCGCCTAAGGTCTCTTTGCCTAAGAGGAAGCCGACGGCAACAGGGGTCAGAATAGCCACGAGGCCGGGGGCGACCATCTCTTTCAGGGCGGAGTTCGTCGCAATCGATACGCAGGTTGTGGAATCGGGCTTGGCGCCCTCTTTTCCTTCTAACAGCCCGGGGATTTCCCTGAACTGGCGACGGATCTCTTCCACGATGGCGAAGGCCGCCTTACCGACCGAGGTCATGGTAAGGGCCGCGCATGTCATTGGGACCATGCCGCCGATAAACATCCCGATAACCACCATCGGGTTGTCGATCAGGACTTGCCCGAGATTGGCTGCCTGTGTATAGGCCACAAAAAGGGCCAAGGCGGTAAGGGCTGCGGAACCGATGGCAAACCCTTTTCCGATAGCAGCGGTCGTGTTGCCAAGGGCGTCGAGGCTGTCGGTGATCTTCCTGGTCTCAGGGCCAAGACCTGCCATCTCAGAGATACCGCCCGCATTATCAGCGATGGGGCCATAGGCATCCACGGTCATGGTTGCGCCTACGGTTGCCAACATGCCAACGGCGGAAAGGCCTATGCCGTAAATCCCTGCGGTCGTATATCCGACAAAGGTGGCCACGCAAATACCGAGAATCGGAAGCCAGGTGGACTGCATACCGACGGCCAGGCCTGCAATGATAACGGTAGCCGCACCGGTCTTGGTCTGTTCGGCAATACGTTTGACCGGAGGACCGGATGTGTAATATTCGGCAAGGAGACCGATGGCAATACCGCAAAGCAGGCCGGAAAATACTGCCCAGAAGGCGCCCATAGGCATACCGAGAGACTTGGTAACAATTATGGTAAGAACCACAAAGATGATCGCAGCCACAAAGGTTGTGTATCTCAGGGCCCCCGCGGGATTCCCTTTCTGGAAGATCTTGATGGAAAAGACACCCACAAAGGAGCTGAGTAATCCCACCATGACTACTAAAATAGGCATGGCCATATATTTAAGTTTAATGGCCGTCACGGATAGGCCTTCCAGAACAGGGAATTCTTTGACGAATGCCGCAAGGGTTTCTGGTGTATTGATGGCCAGTGTCGCTGCAATGGCTATGGTGGCAATCACGGAACCGACAAAGGACTCAAAAATGTCAGCGCCCATCCCGGCAATATCACCCACATTATCACCCACGTTGTCGGCAATAACGCCCGGGTTGCGCGGGTCGTCTTCTGGAATGCCTGCTTCCACTTTACCCACCAGGTCAGCCCCTACGTCCGCGGCCTTGGTAAAAATACCGCCGCCGACACGAGCAAACAGGGCAATGGAACTGGCGCCCATGGCAAAACCGTTGATATACTGGGCCGTGTCAGGGCTTCCCCCATAGGCCCAGAACCAGAACCCTAATCCGATGAGTCCAAGGCCCGCAACAGCGAGACCCATGACAGAACCGGAAAAGTAAGAGACGTTGAGGGCCTTTGCCTGCCCGGATTTATTGGCAGCCTCTGCGGTCCTGGAGTTGCCCCGGGTGGCTGCTGTCATGCCTGAAAACCCGGCGACCATGGATAAAAGTGCACCTGTCACAAAGGCAATAGCGGTTTTCCACGCAATTCCCCAACCCAAAAGGACAAACACAATGGCAATAAAGATAATGAGAACAGAATACTCTCTCTTCAAAAAGGCCATAGCGCCTTTATGAATTGCATCCTCAAGTTCCTGCATCAGAGGAGTGCCATTCGGTTGTTTCTTGACATAATTATATATAAGAAAAGCGATGATCAGACTTAAGATCCCTAAGAAGGGAGCATAAACGGTTAACCCCTGCATTAGTTTTTTTCCTCCTTATTCACTAAATTCTGGCAATTGATTTGATTCATTGCCGATTCAACCCCTTCTAAAACAAATAGTTCACATGCGTTAACAGCCATCTCCATGGCTTTTTGTGCAAGCCCCTTTTCATCGGTATAAAAGGGAGATAGGACATAATCCTCTACGGTTTCTCCGTAGCGCGGACGTCCGATGCCTACTTTGATCCGGGAAAATTGAGTGCTTTCCAGGTGGTGAATGATGGATCCTACACCTTTATGCCCTCCGGACCCACCATCTTTGGCGACTTTGATCCTTCCCAAGGGGAGATCCAGATCGTCATGGATGACCAAAATTGTGCCGGTCTCCAGAGCATGATAGTCAGCACAGGCCCTGACCGCTTCACCGCTCAAGTTCATAAAGGTTATAGGACAAAAAAGTATGATATTATTTCCCCTGAATTCGGCCCGGATGTTTTTTGACCGGAACAGGTTTTTTTTCAGAACCAGTCCCAGATCCTTGCACCACAGGTCGATAACCCTGAAGCCTATGTTATGTCTTGAATTTTCATATCCCGGTCCGGGATTGCCGAGTCCCACAATCAAGTGCAAATCTTTGTGTTACTGTTCACCCCCTTTCTTTTCTTCCTTTGATTCTTCGGCTGTTTCCTCTTCCGAGTCTGCCGTTTCTTCCTCAACTCCTTCTTCAAGCTCTTCTTCCTCTTCTTCTATTCCTCCGCCAGGTGCGGAAACGACGACAACGGTGAGATGGCCTTCTTCTAAACAGGTTAGCCCTTCTGGAAATTCGATATCTCGAATATGTACAGTGTCTCCTATGTTCATTTCAGAGACATCTATATCCAAAGAATCTATCAGACTATCAGGGAGACAGGAGACGGTAATATTTCGTCTGATGTGCTGCAGAAATCCACCCTCCTCTGTTACACCTATCGGGGTATTAAGAATAGTGACGGGCATATCTACTGTAATTTCCTTGTCCATGGAGATTTCATAGAAGTCGGCATGAAGATAGGCGCCGCTAACAGGATCGACCATGAGATCTTTAAGCATTGCCTTCCTGGTTTCTTCCCCGTGGTCTGATTTGATTTGAAGATCGAGAATGATGTTTTCGCCTTTTCCCTGTTTTGTAATACGCGTAAGTTCAGGGTAATCCACGGTCAACATAATCGACTCAGTTCCAGGACCATAAAAAATGGCTGGCAACTGATTGTTTTCTCTTAATTTTCTGGCTGGCCCTTTTCCTGTAGTTTCTCTAATATGGGCAGCGAGTGGTAATTGACGCATTTGGTCCCTCCGGTGTTAATAAAATTTTTCACAAATGAAAAACGCCTGCTTCCTCCAGGCGTTTTCAAGGTCTATACAAATAAAGTGCTCACTGAATGAGAGCTGTGACTTCTCTTTATAGTTTCCCCCAAGAGTTCTGCTATTGACAGAACAACGATCTTGTGGCACTTCCTGGTTTTGTCATTTAAGGGGATGGTATTGGTTATGACTAAGTTATTAATGGGTGAGGCCTCGATTCTTTCAATGGCCGGCCCTGACAGAATTGCATGGGTGCAGCAGGCATGGACCTTATTTGCGCCTCTTTCTTTGAGTGCAACCGCGGCCTGGGTCAATGTCCCTGCGGTGTCAACCATATCATCTAAGATGATAGCGGTTTTGCCCTTTACTTCGCCGATGATGTTCATCGCCTCAGCGATATTAGGGCCTTCGCGTCTCTTATCTATGATGGCCAAAGATGCGGAAAGGCGCTTGGCAAAGGCACGGGCCCTTTCCACCCCGCCGGCATCCGGCGAAACGATGACCAGATCGTCTTGAAGGTTGTCTTGTATATATTTGAGCAAGATCGGGGCGGCAAATATGTTGTCAACCGGGATGTTAAAGTAGCCCTGGATCTGTCCAGCATGCAGATCCATTGACACAACCCTGTTCGCGCCTGCCACCGTGATCAGATCGGCAACAAGTTTGGCACTGATCGGGGCCCTCGGTTTTACCTTTCGGTCCTGCCGGCTATAACCGTAATAGGGGATCACTGCGGTGATTCGTTCGGCGGATGCCCTTCTCATGGCATCCATTATGATCAAGAGCTGCATAAGGTTGTCATTGACAGGGGTGGAAGTGGATTGAACTATAAATACGTCCCGCCCCCTTATGTTTTCCCCAATTTCTACCTGGGTCTCTCCGTCGCTAAAGGTTTCAGCCAGGATCTTGCCCGGTTTGATTCCAAGGTATTCACATACCTCAAGGGTCAAGGC
>JACNJD010000255.1 GCA_014382715.1 Candidatus Desulfacyla euxinica
CGCGATTGAGCGCGGCGTAAACAGCCTTACCACTTTTCAGGGAAACCTCTCGTTCTTCTGACCAACCACCTGCCAGGACAGCGACCCTTATTTTGTTCTTCACCCTGATTTTCCTCTCTTCTTAGAAAAATTTTTCTTCAAGGTCCTTTATCCAACACTTTACATAATTCTTCTTGTGCAATGTTTCAATATTCAATTGAGACCGCATATCAGACCCTTATGGCAATCCGGTCAATCCGATCAGATCAAACATAGGAACTAATACCGAAAAATCAACGCAATAAAAATGAAAAAAGCCAAAAAAGGGAGAAAACGGTAGCTTTCGGGAGTTTGTAATTGTGGAATAATTTATCCACAAAAAGCTGTATCGGTGTAACTGAATGAATTTACACGTGATTTCTTGTACCCAGAATCCTCCCTTTTATCGACCCCTTAGAACCTCGACCCCCATTTTACCTGTAAACGAAGCTGGTTAGCATTTGTTGAAAAATAAATCCCATATAAGTGTTCATTCCCCTCAACGGCCTTTGACAGGCCTTTCAGCTTTCGTGTAAAAACTCCACGTACTGTTTTGACTTTCACACCTTTTACCCTTTTCCCTGCCGTCAGGAGTACATAATGAACGCCCTCTGGGATGAAATCAAGAATAAGATAAAACCCGCCCTTCCAAAAAACAGCTTCTCTCTTTGGATAGATCCCATCTCATGCTTAGATAACGAGGACACTATTGTCCTTGGTTGCCCTAACAGGTTTTCTAAAAACTGGGTCCAGGAAAACTACCTTGACCTTATCCGGGATAAATTCAATGACGCGGGTCTGGGCCATGTAGAACTTCTGTTCAAGGTAGAGCGCCAGAAAAGAATTCCTGCCCTCTCCTCTTTACCTCCTGACCCTGACCAGCTGACACTTCCCTCTCTCCCTAAAACACGGGGCCGCAGAAATCTCTGGCTTAAGAGCCAGTTCACCTTTGACCGCTTTATCGTGGGCCAGTCCAATGAGTTTGCCTATTCTGCCTCAAAGAGCATGGCATCGGGGGATCCATGTAATTATCATTCTCTCCTTATGCTCGCCAACACAGGATTGGGTAAGACCCATCTCTCCCAGGCCATAGGGCACAGGATATTGGAGAAGAACCCCTCCTCCCGAATCTTTTATATGACTGCAGAGGACTTCACCAATGAAATGATCTCATCTTTAAGGACCGACCGGATCGAAGAGTTCAAAAAGAGGTATCGCCGTTGCTGTGACGTACTTCTATTGGAGGAGGTCCATTTTCTCGGGGGCAAGGAGAAAATCCAGGTCGAGTTAGGATATACCTTAGATGCCCTGGCCAGTGATAATAAAAAGATCATATTCACAAGCGCCCTTCCACCAAAGGACATACCCCGGATGTCCAAGGAGTTGACTTCGCGCCTCACCTCTGGTCTCGTTACTGCCATAGCTGATCCGGATTATAATACAAGGGTCCAGATCCTTACCGAGAAGGCGTCTGTTTATAATGTGGGTCTCTCGGAAGAGGTTATTCATTATCTCGCAAAGCGTCTTAAACAGGACATCCGGCAGATGGAAAGTGCCCTTAAATGTCTAAAGGCAAGGGCAGAGCTCATCGGGGCCCGGATCGACATGGATCTCGCCAAAGAGGTTGTAAGTGCCCTGGTTTCGGGGGAGTGTTCCATTACCACTGAGGAGATCATCAAGCTGGTATGCGGATATTACCATGTTGACCGGGAGAAAGTATGCTCCAAATCAAGAAAAAGGATCTATGCCTCCCCCCGCAATATCTATACCTACCTCTGTCGACACCATTCAGACGAAACCTTAGCGGGAATCGGGAAGACCATAAACCGGAGCCATTCCACCGTGCTTTATTCAGTAGAGCTTATGGAGCACAAGATGAAGACTGATCGTAATCTCAAACATCAGATCAATTTCCTCTCTAAACGTCTCGGTGAAATGAAAAAATGATTCAAGAAGATCCGTTACCGTTCAAAACTGTTTTTGCCTGGTGCTTTATTATCCTCAGTGGCCTTATAGCTGCTTATATTGCCTTTTTGTCCCTTATCTCCGTCTGGGTAGGTTTCACCCATATTTACCGGTCAGGTTCCTGGGTCCCCATCTTGATAGGGATAGTTCTTCTCACCATCGTTTTGTGGCTGTACTTCCGACTCTCACGAACCATACTCCGCCTCAGCAACCGGAAAGAAGAAGGTATAATCAACTCCATTTCTTAAGCATGTACGCTACTCATTCTGATGCATAAAAAGACCTCAGGAACTCTTCGTCCTTTGGTGATAGATTGAACCGGCTGGCGGCCTCCTGAATGAGCAGCGCAATACTTTTCCCCTCGTCTTCCAACCGGCCTTCAGAAACCCACTTCACTGCCTGTCGCACCTTGTCACCCTTTGGCTGGATCGTTGCCATATCTTTCACCTAATTTGGGGCTCCGTCATCTTCCATTAACTTGGCGACCCCTACCACCTTCTCTCCCTCTCCAAGATTGATCAGCTTAACCCCCTGAGTGTTTCTCCCTATGACAGAAATATCAGCCGCCCTTAATCTTATAATCTTCCCATGTCCGGTAATTATCATCAACTGATCCTGATCACTCACCTGATAGGAATATACTACTGGGCCGTTTCTTTCACTCGTCTTGATAGTAAACACACCCTTCCCACCCCTGGCCTGCCGGTGGTACTCATCAGTCTTTGTCCTCTTTCCGTATCCATTTTCCGTCACGGTCAGGATCGTGGCGCCTTCACTGATTGTCTCCATTCCAACGACCGCATTATCAGGTGCCATTCTAATCCCGATATTACCCGTAGCCACCCTGCCCATACTCCGCAATTCTGACTCTTTAAAACGGATCGACTTACCCTCCCTCGTGGTAAGAAAAATATCCTGGTCCCCGCTTGACACACGAACCGCTATCAGCTCATCCCCTTCCCTGATCTTTACACCAATAGTGCCTATGGTTCTCGGATGGCTGTAGGCCGTAAGCTCTGTTTTCTTGACCAGTCCCTCTTTAGTGGCCATGACAACGTATTTCCCTTCCTCATAATCCCGCACCGGGAGAATAGTGGCAACTCTCTCCCCCTTCTTTAAATCCAGGAGATTCACGATCGCCTTTCCCTTGGACATCCGGCCCGCCTCCGGAATCGTATGCACCTTCTTCCAATAAACACGTCCCTTATTAGTAAAAAACAGGAAATAGTCATGTGAAGAGGCTACAAACAGGTGTTCGACAAAATCTTCTTCCTTTGGCTTGACACCGGTCATCCCTTTGCCACCCCGGTGCTGTGCCCTGTAAAGACTGATGGGATTTCTCTTGATATAACCCTCATGGCTTATTGTTACAACCATATCTTCCTCAGTAATCAGGTCATCCATATCAATGTCATCCACATCCTCAAGAATCTCAGTCCTCCTCTCATCCCCATATAGCTCCCTAATCTCCTTCACTTCGTCCTTTATGATCTGCAGGACCATTGCCGGACTCTCCAGGATGGCATGGAACCGTGCTATATCCTTTATTAACTCCTGGTATTCTACTTCTATCTTTTCCCGCTCCAATCCGGTCAATCTCTGCAATCTCATATCCAGGATGGCCTGGGCTTGAATCTCGGAAAATTCAAACTCCGAAATAAGTCGTGCCTTTGCCTCTCTACCGTCAGATGAAGACCTGATAAGCTCTATAACATCATCAAGGAACTCCAAGGCCTTTTTCAGCCCCTCAAGAACATGGGCACGTGCTTCCGCCTTTTTGAGCTCGTAAATGATCCTTCGTCTGATAATTTCCCGACGATACCTAATAAAATGTTCAATAAACTCTTTGAGCGCAAGAATCTTGGGACGTCCATTCACAATTGCCAAAAGAATAATTCCAAAAGATGTCTCTAACTGGGTAAACTTATATAGCCTGTTCAGAATAACCAGGGCCATACTATCACGTTTGACCTCTATGACGATCCTCATCCCGTCTCTGTCAGACTCATCCCTTATTGCCGAGATACCTTCTATCTTTTTATCCCTGACGTATTGACCAATCTTTTCTAACAATTTCCCTTTATTTACCTGATAGGGAATTTCAGAAATTATAATCCTTTCCCTGTCATTTCCAAACGTCTCAACAAAGGCCCTTGCCCTCATCTTGATAATACCCCGCCCTGTGGAGTATGCCTCTAAGATCCCCTTTTTCCCGAAAATGAATCCCGCCGTAGGAAAGTCCGGTCCAGGGACAGTCTCCATCAACTCTTTTAATCCAAGTTCCGGATTGTCTATTATTTTCCCAATCGCCTCACAAATTTCAACTAAATTGTGCGGTGGTATATTTGTTGCCATCCCAACTGCAATGCCACCAGAACCGTTGACCAGTAGATTGGGTATCCGGGTCGGCAAAACCACGGGTTCCACAAGAGACCCATCATAAGTCGGCAGGAAATCAACGGTTTCTTTTTCAATGTCTGCGAGAAAATCCTGGGTAGCCCGGGTCATTCTCACTTCAGTATATCTCATTGCCGCTGGCGGGTCGCCGTCAACAGAGCCAAAATTCCCCTGACCGTCGATTAGCGGGTATCTAAGGGAAAAATCCTGTGCCATCCTGACAATCGTATCGTATACAGCAGTATCACCGTGCGGATGATATTTACCTATAACATCACCAACGACCCTGGCGGATTTCTTGAAAGGTCTGTTATAATAATTCCTCAGCTCGTGCATTGCGTAAAGGATACGCCTGTGGACCGGTTTCAGACCGTCCCTGATATCTGGTAGGGCCCTGCCCACGATGACACTCATGGAATATTCAAGATAAGATTTTTGCATCTCATCTTCTATACTGACAGAATCATATTCTAAATCCGAAATCATTATTCTTTAGCTCTCCAATTCTTTAACCTGCGCTAAATTGTTTATCACCCAATCTCTAAATTCCAGACCAAATAGTGTCTGAACGAAAACTAGGATTTTTTGTTCAGATCAAGGAAGGTGAAAATTTTAACCACAGGAATACATTGAGTATTTCGAGAATTAAAATTTGAGTCTGACACTAAATGTCCAGTTCAGTAACTTCCAACGCATTCTTTTGGATAAACTCTCTTCTCGGTTCAACCTTGTCACCCATAAGGATAGTGAAAATATTATCGGCCTCCACTGCATCCTCAATCCTCACTTTGACAAGCGTTCTTTTTTCCGGGTCCATGGTTGTATGCCACAACTGATCCGGATTCATTTCGCCTAACCCCTTATATCTTTGAATTCCAAGACCTTTCTTGGCCTTTTCCATAAACTCGTTAAGGAGTTGTTCCGGATCTTCGATTTTTTCCCTTTCTCCTTCTCCAACCTTGAAACTACCCCTTTTCAAGTCGCAAAAATCATCACTTAACTCCATTAACTGACGCAACTCCGGTGAAGAGAGGAATTCCCAGTCGACCTCACATCTTTGTCCTCCATTTTTCGTTTCTGTTACTGAGAACTCGTAATATCCATCCTCTTCTCCAAGGTTAATATCGCTCACACTAAAACCGCCTTCTTCGAGTTTACCAAAAAGATCTTCCATAAAGGTCCTGTCTTGAAATTGGCGCCTGTGTGTCACTCCATTTAAGACCAGGAACTCTATAAATTTTGAGCTGAAACCCTTTCTCGATAATTTGTCAAGGCGCTCAAAAAACCTCACAAGCCGATTAAGCATGGTGATAAGGCTGTTTCCCGAAATCTCTCTTTCATCGTTGAGAAGAACAGCCTCGTTTTCAGAAATACGTTTTAGAATAAAGTCATTAAATCCCTCTTCATCCTTTATGAAGACTTCCTTCTTCTTATCCAAGACACGGTAAAGCGGGGGTTGGGCCACATAGAGATATCCCTTATCAATAAGATCCGGCATCTGTCTGAAAAAAAAGGTCAGGAGGAGTGTTCGGATATGAGCCCCATCCACATCCGCATCGGTCATAATGATTACCTTGTGATATCTAATGGAATCGATATTATAGTCCTTTTCTCCAATCCCTGTTCCCAGGGCAGCAATCATGGTTCGGATCTCTTCACTCGATATCATTTTATCAAATCTGGCCTTTTCGACATTTAGAATCTTCCCCTTAAGGGGCAAAATTGCCTGATTCTTACGATCTCTCCCCTGTTTTGCGGAACCTCCTGCGGAATCGCCCTCCACTATGAAGATTTCACTCTTACCCGGATCTCTTTCCTGGCAGTCGGCCAATTTCCCCGGCAGAGAATGATCAGACAGAATGCCCTTTCTCCTCGCCAACTCTTTGGCCTTTCTTGCAGCTTCTCTGGCCCTGGCGGCATCAATTACCTTTGCCAGAATTGATTTTATAACAGATGGATTTTCCTCAAAAAAAGTGCTTAATCCCTCATTCACAAGACTTTCCACCAATCCTTTAACGTCACTGTTCCCCAATTTGGTCTTGGTTTGACCCTCAAACTGGGGCTCAGGCAGTTTCACACTTATAACTGCTGTCAAACCCTCCCTGGCATCGTCTCCTGTCAGTTTCTCTTTGACATTTTTTGCCTGGGGAGAATTCTGCAGATACTGGTTGATACTCCTTGTAAGGGCCGATTTAAATCCAATTAGATGGGTACCCCCCTCTTGCGTGTTTATATTATTTGCAAAAGTAAAAAGGTTCTCTTTATAAGAGTTGTTATATTGAAAGGCGACTTCTATTAATACACCGCTTCTTTCACCCGAAATATAAATTGGCTTTCTATGAAGAGCCTCTTTGTTTTTGTTGAGATATTCCACAAAAGATTTTATTCCGCCTTCATAAAAGAAATCCTTTTTCTTGCCTGTCCGCTCATCCGCTATCTTTATACGCAGACCCTTTGTAAGGAAAGAAAGTTCCCTCATCCTCTTGGCCAAAGTCTCAAAATCGAAAGTTAAAGTTTCGAAGATAGTTGAATCGGGTAAAAAATCGATCCTGGTTCCACTTCTTTCCGTCTCCCCTCTTATCTCAAGCGTATTCTTTGTTTCTCCCCTTTCGTACCTTTGAAAATAGACTTTTCCATCCCTATAGACTTCCACTTCGAGGTATTCAGAAAGTGCATTTACCACAGACACTCCAACACCGTGAAGCCCGCCTGAAACCTTATATGATTTGTTATCAAATTTGCCACCCGCATGCAGTTTGGTCATTACAACCTCAAGTGCGGGCATATTAGCGCTCTTATGCATGTCTACCGGTATACCACGTCCGTTGTCACGAATGGCAACACTGTTATCGCTAAGCAGCTTAATATCAATCCGATCACAATATCCGGCTAAGGCCTCATCAATACTATTGTCCACAACTTCATAAACCAGATGATGGAGGCCCCCGGAAGAGGTGTTTCCTATATACATTGCCGGCCTTTTTCTTACAGCCGATAAACCTTCTAAAACCTTAATGTCCGATGCTTCGTAAGCCCTGTCTTCTTCCATTACCTTTAGACCTCGTTGTATATTAAACCCTCATAGGCATAATCAACCCTGTGAATCCCTTATCTGCATCCCCTTTGAGGACATATGGCTTGGCACTGTCTGTAAATTCCATGGTAATCATTTCACTCTCCATGGACTGTAATATATCAATAAAATATTTTGGGTTAAACCCTGCCTCAATTCTTTCACCCGAATACTTTATCTCTATTTTCTCTTGACCCTCACCGAGATCAGGGTTAGTTGAAACCAGATCCAACAGGTTGTTTTCAAGTGTGATTTTTACCGCGCGATACCGCTCATTACTCAGGATAAGCATCTTTCTCATTGCCTCTAACAGTAAAGACCTTTTTAACAATACAGGGAAAGCAGATTCCTTTGGTATAACCGCCTGATAATCCGGAAACTTCGCTTCGAGGAGACGTATAACTAATAATGCGTTATCTTTCTTGGCAACACACTCTTTCTGCTTAAATCCTATTTCAATGGTCCCCCCTTCAGATGCAAGCCTGTTCAGTTCAGACATTCCTTTCTTGGGAATCATTACCCCTTTTTCCAAATCCAGAACACCAACATTTACGACCGTCTTATCGATAAGTGAAAGCCTGTGGCCGTCCGTCGCAATCATCCTCAGAAAATCATCTCCTCCATCATGTGAAACCCTTTCAGTAAAAACCCCCGACAATTTGAAACCCGCCTCCTCTAAGGTTACCGCATAGATAGTCTTGTTGATCATATCAGCGAGTGTATCTGCATCTATTTCAACCATTGCCACGCCCTCGGGTTCAATAAAGGCAGGAAATTCATCAGGAGATATACATGCAAGATCAAATCGTGCTACCCCATCGGAAATATAAACCCAGTTATTCTCTTTCATTTTTATCAGAAATGTTTCTGTTTTGCTTTCTTTTAGTATTTCAAATAACTTTCTACCCGAAATAGTTATGCTCCCCTCCTGGATAACATCAGCAGAGATCGTTTCCTGAAAACCGAGTTCCAGATCGGTGGCTGAAAGCCGAACGTTTGATCCGGAGGCATCAAAAAGGATAGTTGAAAGAACAGGCATGCTGCTTTTTCTTTCTATAATGCTTTGAACGCGTGACACTGATTTCAAAAGTTCGTTTCTGGCGATCTTTATTTCCATGGTTTCCTCCAGTATTCAACATCGTTTTATGTTTTATTTTTTAGATATAAAAGATAATCATCA
Source organism: Candidatus Desulfacyla euxinica (assembly GCA_014382715.1). GTDB lineage: Bacteria > Desulfobacterota > DSM-4660 > Desulfatiglandales > Desulfatiglandaceae > Desulfacyla > Desulfacyla euxinica. The sequence goes on from JACNJD010000255.1 coordinate 8,634, forward strand.
TAATAAGGGGTGTTAATTTGTCAGATACTCATATATCCTATTGAAATTAAAGAAATACTTTTTCTCGCATTCTGAAAAAAAGCTGACATATTAGACAGATATAAAACCTTTGCTCTTAAAGAAAAAGTTTTTAGACAACTTTTAAAAAATGATTTAGACAATTATAATCTTTTACGGGTTCAGGCATTAACTGCCCTGTTTCCGGGTTACGAGCATTTGTATAGTATTGATATCATTTAAGGTCCCTTTGTTTTGGGATTTACCTTGTTCGATACGTTTTACTGCATAAATAATCGTGGAATGATGCTTATTTCCAAATGCATTCCCGATTTCCTTTAAAGAATAGGAGGTCAATTTTTTACTTAGATAGATGGCTACCTGTCTCGGATATGAGAAGGTTTTTTCCCTTTTGCTCGACAAAAGATCTCTCAGGGCTATGTTAAAATATTTTGCTGTAACTCTTTGAATTTGACGCAGATTCATATCGCTGACGGGATGGTTTTCTTTCTTTATGATCGAGTCAACGACGGATATGTCTATCGGACGTTTATAAGAGGAGGCATATGCGTCAAGTTTGGCAAGATATTTGTTAAGGGTCTTCAGGTTGTCCGTAACGTTCGCCAAAAAAAAGATCACGTTATCAGATAGGGTCAAATCTTTTTGTTTGGCAGATTTTTTGATGATCTTCATCTTAGTTCTTTGACTGGGGGCGTTGATTTCTGTTATGAGGCCCCACTCGAGACGCGACCTTAGCTGAGGGAGGAGGTTGGGGATCTTGCCCGGTGGAGAAGTGGCGGTGATGGCTAACTGTTTGTCAGATTCAAGAAAGGAGCTGCAGAGAGCTAAAAACTCCTCCTGCGGTTTTTTATGTTCGGCAATTATATGCAAATTGTCGATTAGAAGAAAATCAGGACAGCCTTCTCTTTCCCAAAAATGATCAGCGCGAATTGTGTTGTCCGAGGATAAAAAATCCCTGACAAAACGGTCAGTGGAAAGATACATAACATTTGCGAACGGATCTTTTTTGATGACGAGATTGCCTATGGCATTTAATAGATGGGTCTTTCCGAGGCTAAGCTCACTGAAAATATAAAGAGGATTGTAGTTATTGGAGGGTCCCTCTGCCACGTGTAAGGCGGAAGAGTAGGCAAGGCGGTTGCTGCTTGCCGTGACGAAGCTGCTAAAGGTGCTCACAGGATTGATCCCTTGAAAGACACTTGTACCCGAGTCCGTGTGAGCTTTCTTTTTTTCGAGCCCTGTCTGTTTCGAAGGTGCGGTAGTGGTAAAACGGATCTTAGGAAGGGTCTTTAAGTTTTTTCTAAAAACTGTTTGAATCTGATCTATATAATTATCCTGCAGCCAACGGGCGACGAATTGATTTGGCACCTCTATGATGGCCTGATCCTGATCTATTTTTTTTAGTGATACCCTTGATAACCATGTTTCGAATTCGGGCTCAGGGATGCCTAATTTGAAATCTCTTTTTATTTGGTCCCAAATATAATTTTTTATTGTCATGGCAATTAGTTAAGAGGGATGAAACTGATTTTGTACAATCAATAAATAATATGAGATCTTGATCAAAATATCAATGAAAATCTTAATTATTCTCTGAACGAAAGCCCTCTTTTTTCCCCCTGAGCCTCTGGGGCAGTAAAAATGAAGGTATAACTGCATAGGACGAAAAATTTAAAGGTTGATGGTCTCTTCATAAATCCAATCCCCGGCAGCCTCTTTAGCGACTATCCCGGTAAATGTCTCGTAAAATGTATCGAGCAAAGGAAGAAGCTAAACATAATCCCGGCAACCTTGAATAGTCGTTTAGAATACTTAGAATTTGTTTGAATAAATAATGATGGTCTCGTAAAAAGTCTCTAAGGCCGTCACTCCCGCCCCGCATCAAGTGCGGGATAAACTGCAGCGGGAGTCCAGTTCCGCCGCCGCGGGATGATTTCCCTGGATTCCCGCGCTCGCGGGAATGACAAAAACAAGTGAGTGACTTTTTACGAGTCTGTCAATAATGAGGAGGAAATTATGACATATTCAATTGCACTGGCTGGTAAAGGAGGTACCGGAAAAACGACCATGGCCGGTATGCTGGTCAAATACCTTGTGGAAACAGGGAAGACACCGGTTCTCGCTGTTGATGCAGATGCAAACGCCAACCTTAATGAGGTGTTAGGGCTACAGGCGTCACAAACCTTAGGAGATGCCAGGGAAGAGATGAAGACAGGGGTTTCTCCGGGTATGACAAAAGATATCTTTATGGAGATGAAATTGCAGGAGGCGATTATAGAGACCTCTGGTTTTGATTTAATTGTTATGGGCAGACCGGAGGGGGCAGGATGCTATTGTGCGGCCAACACCCTCCTGACGCAATCCCTGGAGAGGCTGATTGACAACTATAGCTTTGTTGTTATTGATAATGAGGCCGGAATGGAACATATAAGCCGGCTGACAACAAATGATATTGATATACTCCTTGTCGTATCCGACCCCACCCGGAGAGGACTTCAGGCGGCACATAGAATTGTTGAACTGACAGATAATTTAGCTCTGAATATTGGCCGCAAATTGGTCATAGTTAACAGACTCAGAGATGGGCAGATCGAATCTCTGGATCAGGCCTTAGACGAATACAAGCTCGAGCTTGTCGGGGTGGTGCCGGAGGATCGAGAGGTACAGAAGTTTGATCTTGATGGAAGACCCACTATAGAATTGAAAAAGGAAAACGAGGCAGTTAAAGCGGCATATGAGATTTTTGATAAAATGCTGCAGGGATGATAATCTACATTGCCCACGAGAATGGATTTTTCTTATAGCACTAACTATATATTGTATTATGATTTTGTTTAAATACAATATAGGGTATACTGGAAAAGCATAAAACCCATTCAATTTGCTGGAAAAAATACTTGACAATGAATAGACATTCATCTAATTTACGGCGATAGACCTCAAGGGCAGAGGTATTTTTTTGTCCTGCTTTTGTTATATTTTTCACAATAAGGTTTGAAAAAGTATTTTGGTGAAGTACAGAGCGGTAAAAGCGATCGTGCCGCGGACTGTAAACAGAGAAAAAATTTAAGTAAGGAGGTAAAATAAATTGGCTTTTGAGATTCCCGAACAGCCCTATTCCGGAAAGATAGGGGAAACCACAGTTGGAGCAGGCAGTGACGCTGTTAAACTGGGAGGGGAAGATTCATACCCGTTTCATCTCTTCGAGGGGGATATGCCCAATGCCCCTAAGATTGCGATGGAGATCTGGGATTATGACCCCTCTGACGAGTGGCCGGCAGCAGCCGCTGCGCCGTTTAAGGATGTGATTTCTGCGCCCGAGGCCTGGGCAAAGAAATGTGTTGATGAGTATGGCGCAGATGTTATTGTGCTTCAGCTTAAGAGTACGGATCCCAATGGAATGGACAGGAGCGCTGACGAAGCCGCAGCGGTAGCCAAAAAGGTTTCAGATGCGGTTGACGTGCCGCTTGTCCTGTGGGGTACGGCTAATAACCAGAAAGATGAAGAGGTCTTAAAAAAGATTTCTGAGCTATGCGAGGGCAAGAATGTTGTCTTAGGGCCGGTTGAAGAGGCAAACCATAAGGGTGTGGGTGCAAGCGCCTTAGGTTACGGTCACACCATCATATCTTCCTCACCCATAGACGTTAACCTTGCGAAGCAACTTAATATTCTTCTTGGAAATCTTGGTGTTACGCCTGAAAAAATAGTGATTGATCCCACTACAGGCGGACTGGGTTATGGTCTGGAGTACAGCTATTCGGTCATGGAACGTATAAAGATGGCCGCCCTTACACAAGAAGATGACAAGCTCCAGGTGCCGATGATCAACAATGTCGGAAACGAAGTGTGGAAGTGTAAGGAGGCAAAAGAGAGCATTGAAGAGGGTCCCACCTTAGGTGATCCGGAGAGACGTGGAATTCTTATGGAGTCCACTGCCGCTGTTGCATATCTTTTGGCCGGGTCTGATATTGTTATTCTAAGGCATCCTGAAAGCGTGCGTCTTACAAGGGCATTTATCGACCTGATGATAAATGGCGGTGTTGCAAGCGATGTGGAGGAGATATCCAAGAGTCTGGAGCTTGAAGAGGCAGACCTAATTTCCATCTCGCCCGAGCCTGATCTTGATTTTGGGGAGGCCGAGGCTGCTCCCAAGGCAAAGCCCGCTGCACCGAAGAAAGCAGCCGCTGAAAAACCGAAAGCGGCTCCAAAAAAAGCGAAGAAGGAAGAGAAAAAGGTTGAAGTAAAGGCTGAGCCTGAAAAGGCAGCTAAACCGGCAGTGGATAAAGAGGCAGAAGCGAAGGCAAAGGCTGAAGAAGAAGCCAAGGCAAAGGTAGAGGCGGAAGCCAAAGCAAAGACCGACGCGGAGGCAAAGGCCAAAGCAGAAGCAGAGGCGAAAGCCAAGGCCGAGGCCAAGGCAGAAGCAGAGGTAAAGGCCAAGGCAGAAGCAGAGGCTAAGGCCAAAGCGGAAGAAGCGGCCAAAAGAGAGGCAGAGGAAGAAGCCATAAGGGAACAACGGGCAAAGGAGCAGGAAGAACGGCTTTCCCGAAAGTCTTCAGAAGAGGTTGAAGAAGTTCCCATGACCGCTGCAAAGGTTCAGAAAACCGAGCTTGAAAAAATGTTGGCAACGTTGAATTGGATACACAAGAGAAATTGATTCCTGATTGCCGCCTGGCAGTTTAAGAGCGACGGTCAGTTACAGATATGGATTACCAGACATAAATCGAAAATCTTTATTTATAATCATGAGGAGGAACCTCTAATGGCAGAAGAGAAAGGAAAAGTGGTGAAACTGGAAAAAAAGAAGAAGGTTGTTGATCCAGTTGAGGCCTCAATTGATATTGCAACTCAGGAGATGATCGTACGTTCCCAGGAGTTGGGGATAGAGACGGTTTTTGACAGGGCCCTTTCCATGAAACCCTGCAATATCGGGATTCAGGGAACCTGTTGTAAGAACTGCGCCATGGGACCCTGCCGCCTGCCCCTTCCAAAGGGGGGTATTGAAGGCGAAGATGAAAGAAAAGGTCTGTGCGGGGCTACGGCAAACACAATTGCAGCAAGGAATTTCGCCCGAATGGTGGCTGCAGGAGCGGCAGCACATTCAGATCATGGGCGTGCCGTTGCAGAAGTATTCATGTCTGCTGCAAAAAAAGAAACTGATGCCTATAAGATTAAAGATACGGTCAAGTTAGTAGCCGTTGCAAAAGAGTTGGGGGTTGCAACGACTGTGGAGGTAGATGGCGAAGTCCTGGACAGGGACTTAGATGAAATAGCGGTTGAAGTAGGTGAAGTTGCCTTGAACGAATGGGGAAAACCGGAAGGTGAACTCATCTATCTGAAAAGGGCACCCAAAGCCCGTTACGAACTGTGGAAAAAACTCGGTGTTCTCCCCAGGAATATTGACAGGGAGATCGTCGAGATTATGCACCGTACACATATGGGTGTAGACCAGGATTATAAGAACCTGGTCAAGCAATGTACACGGGCATCCCTGGCGGACGGATGGGGGGGATCAATGCTGGCAACAGACCTCCAGGATATTCTCTTCGGAACCCCTTCTCCCCTCCAGTCCGAGGCCAACCTGGGCATAATGAAGGAAGATCATGTGAATATTATCGTTCACGGACATGAACCGGTTTTGTCTGAGATGATTGTTGCTGTGGCGGATAGCCAGGAAATGGTAGATTACGCAAAGGAAAAAGGGGCCAAAGGGATTCAGTTAGGCGGAATCTGCTGCACGGCCAATGAGATTCTTCAGCGTCACGGTGTTCCACCGGCAGGGAATTTTCTGCAGCAGGAGCTTGCAATCATAACAGGGGCCTGCGATGCCATGGTGGTTGATGTCCAGTGTGTCATGCAGAACCTGGCGAATGTTGCAAAATGTTTCCACACCAAGCTGATTACAACACACCCTATAGCCAAGATGGAACAGGACAACGTCATCCACATTGAGTTTGACGAGCACCATGCCCTTGAGGACGCGAAGCGGATCGTGAAAATGGCCATTGATAACTTTGCGAACCGTGGCGCAGAGGTCATGATACCGCAGTATAAATCGCCCCTGGTAGCAGGATTCGGTGTCGAATCGATTCAATATCATCTTGGCGGGTCTTTCCGGGGTTCTTACTATACCCTTAATGATAATATTATTAACGGTCGGATTCGCGGTGTTGCAGGGGTGGTAGGTTGTAATAATGCCAGACAGCAGCATAATAATGCGACTTTGACAATTATTAAAGAACTCATCAAGAACGATGTCCTTGTATTGACAACCGGCTGCAACGCCATTACATGCGGTATGCACGGGCTGCTTACGCCTGAAAGCGCCGCAGTGTACGCAGGACCTGGTCTTGCTGAAGTATGTGAAACGGTGGGCATTGCTCCCGTTCTCCATCTCGGATCTTGTGTTGATAACAGCCGGATACTTCTTGCTGCAACCGAAGTGGTAAAGGCCGGTGGGCTTGGCAACGATATCAGCGAATGGCCTGTGGCAGGAAGCGCGCCGGAATGGATGAGTGAGAAGGCCATCAGTATTGGTCAATATTTTGTGACCTCCGGGGTCTATACCGTATTTGGAGGCCTCCTTCAGACTACGGGAGCACCAGTCTTCCAGAAGTATCTGTTTGAAGAGTTAGAAAAAATCTATGGAGGAATGTGGGATATGGTTGTAGATCCGGTTGAACACGCCCATAAGATGATTGCCCATATAGATAAAAAGCGGAAAGAACTGGGCATAGACAAGGCCAGGGAGAGGGTCCTTATGGATATGGCAAGCCGCCAGGCCCTTGATGTTTAACATACAGGGTAATGGGCTTTTTTAAGTTAAAAAGTAAGAATATGGATTGAAATAAATCCTCAACGAAGGAGGAAACAAGATGTCAAGATTAGTAGCATTTGCAGCCATACAGGGCGGCTATAAAGTAGTTTCACAGGCCGAAGGGGCGTACCGGAAGGCCCTTGATACTTATGATGCCAGCACAAAGGTAGGTTTTCCAAACACGGCCTATTTTCTGCCGGTCATTTATTCGCTTTTTGGGATAAAGGTTGAAACCCTTGAGGATATGAAAGAACCTTTGGAAATTGCGCGGGGACTTCTTCCGCCACATATCAAAAACAAAAACTGGCTCCCTTTCCTCGGTCCTTTATTAGACGCGGGGATGGCAGGTATTATATCTTACGAAATTATAGAGGGCTTGAGATATCTGAATGAACCTGATTTTTATCTTCATGCGGAAGATCCGGATATCGATGCCGGTAAGATCTGGCTTGGGGCCGCGGATGATACGGTTTTAAGAAAAAGAGGGGTTGAGTTTGTTGATGGAAGCGCTCCCGGGTTTGCCGCTATTGTTGGATCTGCCCCTACTAAAGAGATTGCACAGATGATAGTTGAAGACTACCAGAAGAAGAGTCTTTATATCTTCTGTGCAGCAAATCACAATGGAACAACTGTAATTGAACAGTGCATTGAAGCAGGTATGCAGGTGGGTTGGAATACCAGAATCGTGCCTTTTGGGCCGGATATCTCTTCTGCGGTATTTGCCCTTGGCTTTGCAAATAGGGCCGCAATGGCTTTTGGCGGTGTTGAGCCGGGCGACTATCGCAAGATGCTGCTGTATAATAAGGAGAGAATTTTTGCATTTGTAAACGCTCTTGGCGATGTAGGAACCGAATGGGCGGTAGCCGCGGCAGGTTGTGTAAACTGGGGCTTTCCTACTTTGGCCGACACTGATATTACCGAGATTCTTCCCACGGGTATCTGTACCTACGAGCACGTGGTGTCACCTGTTTCTTATGATGAGATGTGCCAGAGATCAGTTGAGGTAAGGGGTCTTAAGGTCACGGTTTCTGAGATCGATATCCCGCTGTCCTTTGGCCCGGCCTTCGAGGGTGAGCGGGTCAGGGGCGCTGATCTCCACTGTCAGACAGGTGGTGGCAAGGCCCAGTGCACGGAGTTGGTCAAGATGGCTGAGATGAACGAGATCGAAGACGGGAAGGTAGAATTAATCGGTCCGGATATAATGGATCTGAAGGAGGGAGAAGCCTTCCCCTTGGGTATCTATGTCCAGATTGCAGGCCGTGAGTTCCAGCCCGATTTTGAGCCGATCATTGAACGCCAGATTCATCATCTGACCAACTATATCCAGTATGTGATGCATATCGGACAGCGTGATATCTCCTGGATACGGATCAGTAAGGCGGCCATGGAAAAGGGTTTTTCCCTCAAGCATCTCGGTGTTGTTCTCCATGCCAAGTTCCATCAGGATTTTGGAAATATCTTAGATAAGGTCCAGGTAACCCTTTATACAAAGAAGAAGGATGTTGATGCACTGACAAAAAGGGCGAGGGGAGAATACGGGGCGAGAGATGGGCGTGTTGAGAAGATGAAGGATGAGGATGTGGAGACATACTACTCCTGCACCCTGTGCCAGTCCTTTGCCCCCAACCATGTGTGTAGCGTAAGCCCGGAGAGAACGGGTCTTTGCGGTGCCTACAACTGGATGGACTGCAAGGCCGCCTTTGAAATTAACCCGACAGGCCCTAACCAGCCCATAGAAAAGGGTGAGTGTCTTGATCCGGTGCTGGGTCAGTGGAAGGGTGTCAATGATTTCATATTCAAGGCATCAAGGGGTAATGTGACCCATTATAATTTTTATTCCATGGTGATTGATCCCATGACCACATGCGGGTGCTGTGAATGCATCGCCGCAATGCTTCCCGGTTGCAACGGCGTCATGACCGTTGGCAGGGATTACGCAGGAGAGACACCCTGCGGCATGAAGTTCACCACACTTGCCGGTGTTATGGGCGGAGGCGCTTCTTCTCCAGGATTTGTGGGTCATTCCAAGTTCAATATTGGCCAGGGTAAATTCATCTTAGGCGATGGCGGGTTGCTCCGTATGGTCTGGATGCCCAAGGCGCTCAAGGAAGAACTTAAAGAGCGCATTGAAAAACGTGGTGCGGAAATGGGTGTTCCTGATCTTTACGATAAGATTGCGGATGAGACCGTGGGAATTACAGAGGAGGAGATAATGCCCTTCCTCGAAAAGGTGGGACATCCGGCCCTCAAGATGGATCCTCTTGTCTAACAGAGGAGCAAGGTAAATTTATTTTCGGACGCAAATAAACGCAGATTATTAAGGTTTAAAAAATCTGCGAAAATCTGCGCCCCAATTTTTTAGGAGTGCGATATGGGATTAACTGGAATACAGATATTTAAGATGTTGCCTAAGACAAACTGCGCAGAGTGCGGTGTTCCCACATGCTTAGCCTTTGCCATGAATCTGGCCGCGGGTAAGGCAGAATTAGATAGCTGCCCATACGTGTCTGATGAGGCCAGGGAACAATTGGCAGAGGCATCTGCCCCGCCGATCAGACCTGTTGCCATCGGCGCAGGGACAAGGGCCTTTAAGATCGGCGGCGAGACTGTAATGTTCAGGCATGAAAAGACTTTTTACAATCCAACAGCCCTTGCGGCCATGGTTTCCTCGGATATGGATTCGAAGGCCCTTGATAAGAAGCTGAAGGAGTGGAATGCCCTTCAGTATGAGAGGGTCGGTTTAAACCTCAGACCGGAATTAGTGGCGGTGAAAGATGCCAACGGTGATGCGGCTGCTTTTGCCGGTGTGGCAAAAAAAATTGCAGAAGAATCCGAGTTCGGTCTTGTCCTGATGACGGATAATCTGGAGGCCATGAAGACCGCGGTTGATGGCTGCGCATTCAAGAAGCCGCTTCTTTATGCTGCCACGGCCGATAATGTAGAAGAGATGGGTAATCTTGCCAAAGAGACAGGGCTCCCTCTCGCGGTGAGGGGAGATAATGTGGATGACCTTATCGCCCTGAGCGACAAGTTAACCGGTATGGGTCTGAAGGACCTCGTGCTCGACTCAGGGGCAAGGGAAATAAAGGGGCTCTTTCAGGATCAGGTGGCCATGAGGAGGGCTCCTCTTAAGGCCGCTAATAAATCCTTAGGTTTCCCGACGATCACCTTTCCATGTGAAATGGCCGGTAACTTAGATATGGAGACCCTTATTGCCTCCATGTTGATAGCCAAATATGCAGGGCTTGCGGTCCTGTCCGATTTCAAGGGCGAAAGTCTTTTCCCGCTCCTGCTCGAGAGACTGAATATCTTCACTGACCCGCAACGACCCATGACCGTGACAGAGGGGATCTACGAGATCGGCGCCCCGGACGAGAATTCTCCGGTACTTGTGACCACCAATTTCTCTCTGACCTACTTCATTGTCGGTGGTGAAATTGAAGGGAGCAGGGTGCCCAGCTGGCTTCTTGTCATGGACACGGAAGGGCTGTCCGTTATGACAGCGTGGGCCGCGGGCAAGTTCGCGGGCGATGCAGTTGCCATGTTTGTAAAGAAGTGTGGTATTGCCGACAAGGTTGCCCACAAGAATATCATTATCCCCGGTTATGCAGCTTCCATCAGTGGTGAGATGGAAGAGGACCTGCCGGACTGGAAGGTTACCATTGGCCCGAGAGATGCATCTCTGATACCGAAGTTCTTGAAGGATATGGCAAAATAGGATAATCGGAGTGATGGAGAGCACTCCAACGCTCCAGTACTCCAACCACGCCAAGGCGTGACTAAGCAGCACAGAACTGTGAGAGATAATCTCTCAAAATCCATCTGTAACAATCTATAAAAAGGGGAGTGTGCCATGTTTTTAATTGGTGAAAATCTAAATGTAATCAATACGATTATCGGCAGGGCCTATAAGGAAAAGGACCCGGGCCCCATTGCTGAGGAGGCCAAGCGGCAGAAGGACAAGAAGATGGACTGGATCGATATCAATCTGGGTCCGGCGAGAAAAGGTGGTCCGGAACTGATGGAGTTTGTAGTCAATACGGTCCAGGAGGCCATTGGAGATGAGATCCCGCTCTGTCTCGATACATCCAATATCGATGCCATGGAAGCGGGCCTGGCCGCCTGTAAGGGAAAGGCCATTATCAATTCGATTATGTGCAGACCTGAGCGTTATGAAAAGATGATCCCATTGGCCGTAAAATACAAGGCCAATATGATCGCACTCATGTGGGGACCGGACGGTCTGCCCAGGGATGAAAACGAGAGGATGGCCCTCTCCGCCGAGCTGCTGTATGCGGCCAATGAGGCCGGCGTCCCGAACGAGGATATCTTTGTAGACGGTATTGTGACGCCTGTTAATATCCAGCAGCCGCAGCTCATAAGCCTTATGGCCTATCAGGAAATGGTCGGCGAGATGTTTCCCGGTGTGAAATCCACATGCGGCCTGTCCAATATATCCAACGGCCCTCCGGACAACCTGAGGCCCATACTGAATCAGACCTATATGGTCATGTTGGAAAGGAAGGGGATGTACTCCTGCATTGCCGATGCCTATGATGACGGCCTGATTGCTATTGCCAGGGGGGAACGGCCTGATATTGTAGAGCTTATCCACAAAGTGATGGATGGAGAAGCGGTTGACGAAAAAGCCCTGGCCGGCGAGCCTAATGATAATTGGAAGTTGATCGATTATGTGAAGACCGCAAAGGTTATTTTGGGTCAATCCCTTTATTCAGATTCATGGCTTGAGCTGTAATGGCGGGACTGGATGCTGGTCGAAGATCCCGTTTTTAAGCGGGGATACTCGTTGCTGGGTGCGGGATACTTGAATCTGGACGAATGGGTCCGGTGTATTACATGGGTACTGAGCACTGACCCAAAATAGAAGATATTGGAACGTATGTAGACGGTAATAGCCGGTAACTTTATAAGGGGCCTCCCCGCAGAGCCGAAGATGTGGTGCAGGGAGGTCTTTTTATTGGATAATCAACACTGAGGAACATTATGGAAAATACGGGTTGTCATACCCCCGGCGATTTTGAGAGGGGGCAACAGGATAAGATGATTGAGGCTAATCTGGCGCGAGTAGGACGAAAGATCTTAGTGATGAGCGGAAAAGGCGGGGTCGGCAAGAGCACGGTGGCCAGTTATCTCGCCCTCCTTTTGAGCATGAACGGCAAAAAGGTCGGGCTGTTGGATGTGGACCTGCACGGTCCGACGGTTGGGAGGCTCATGAATGTCCAGGGCGGGTTTGATACGGCCGAAGAAGGGGTTGTGAGGCCGTACAGGTTTTCAGACAACTTGAGCATAGTCTCCCTGGATATGCTCCTGGGGGAAAACAAGGACACTGCCGTTATCTGGCGGGGTCCCATGAAGATCAGCGCCATCCGACAGTTTATATCCGACATTGAGTGGGGTGATCTCGATTATCTGGTGGTGGATTCGCCGCCCGGGACAGGGGATGAACCCCTTACCGTGGCTCAGACTATCCCGGATGCAGAGGCGATTATCGTGACCACGCCCCAGGAGATAAGTCTGGCGGATGTAAGGAAATCGATCAATTTCTGTCACCAGGTAAAACTGAAGATCCTGGGGGTTGTGGAGAACATGAGCGGTCATACCTGCCCCCACTGCGGTAAAGACGTCCCCATATTCGGGAGCGGTGGTGGCGAAAAAATGGCCGCCCAGATGGGCGTCCCCCATTTGGGCCGGATCCCTATTGATGCGGAGATGGTCGATTCAGGGGACAGGGGAGATCTCAAGGGCCTGACTGACAAAGCCGATCTGGAGATCAACGCGGCGTATAAAAAGATTCTTGAACAGATATCCTAAATGACGGGCAAATCAGAAGTCTCTTGGTTTGCACACGATCTCCCGTATACGCATATCAAAAAGGTCTGACTGGTTGGCGGGTTTTAGAATCAGGGCCGTGTCTGCCCCGTGGCCCGACCCGCCGATCGATACGATATCTTTCCCGGTGAGGTTCCCTGAATCGGCTGCCATGACAGCCACTTCCACGGCAACCTTTGTCCCCTGGCCAAAGAGCCGGAGGGTATCTGCAATGAGGAGCGCGGGGTAGACACCCGAATGTTTTTTTGCCACGGCCCTTTCTACCCCTGAAAGGGCGTGTGTTGCAGAGACCACCCTCACCCCTTTTGTCTCCAGCTCTTTTTTTACCTCCTCCTTCATGACACTCTTAAAGGGCTCCATATAACCGCAATGATAGGTCACTGAGGTAATGGTGAAGCCACTGAAAATCCCCCAGGCCTTAAGGGCCGTATCACCTTTTGTGGAGGCTACTACCAGCTCTGTCAGTCCCAGCTCCTTACCCCGTTCATAGGCCTTTTTGAGGGTTGCTTCCGTGTTTTCTCTTCCTGCTTTATCAAAATACATATTTAGACTCCTTAAGTTCTTGTGCGTTTAAATAATCCCTTTAGACTTCCCGCAACACGGGATGGTTCCAGCGTTACTTTGCGAGTAAGTGAGAGGATGTTTTTCACCGCCCGCTTCACTTGCGCAGAGTACGCAGAGGAGGGATATTTTTTCTTTTCTGGTGATCCCGCTGAAAAAAGCGGGACTTGCAGGACAAAGGAAAACAATAAAAAAGTAACCTCCTCGTCCTCCGCGTCTGCGGTGAGCACTATTTTGTGAAAGACTCTTTCAGGGTCATTATTATACGCCTTAAACCTGATTTAGGCAACCATAAGAGGTCGTTCGCCCGAGACTTTTCTTGACTCTAACATTATTATACGTGTACAATACGTGTATTATCGAAGGAGGTGTTGGTTATGCAAAAAAAACTCACTGTGACTATCGACGAGGAGGTCTATGAGGGTCTGCGGAAGGTGATTGGACCACGGAAAATCAGTCGTTTTATCGAAGACTTAGTCCGGCCTCACGTAATTAAAACAGAACTTTATGCCGCATATGAGGAGATGGCGGCTGATAAAGTCCGAGAATCTGAAGCGCTTGAATGGGCTGAAGCTACATTTGGAGATGTGAATGATGAAGCGATGTGAAGTGTGGTGGATCAATTTTGACCCTTCCGTTGGAGGTGAAATCCGTAAGAAGCGGCCGGCCGTTATTATAAGTAATAATGCCGCAAATCAGTTCCTTAACAGGGTCCAGGTAGTGCCCTTGACAGGTAGCGTCGGCAAACTCTATCCAAGCGAAACATATGTTAGCCTTCGGGGTAAAAAGGCCAAGGCCATGGCTGATCAGCTCACTACTGTGAGCAAAAAGAGGCTGATCAATCAAGCCGGGACAGTTTCTAAAACTGAGATGGAGGGAATAGAGCGGGCCATTATCATCCAACTTGATCTCTGAGGCAGAACACGTATAAGGTCTCCTGATGTCAAGGGTAAACCTGACCCTATTTACCCTCTCGACGTCTAAGATCTGGGGCATCCTTGACTTTTGCAACGTTGGGGTAAACTATCAGGACCGGAAAAGGAGGTTGGGGTATGTCTAATTATTTGATTATAGGGAATGGGGTAGCGGGGACAACCGCTGCAGAAAATATCCGCAAGATAGACAAGAAAGGGAATATTACGATGGTGACCGGCGAGGATCTCCCCTTTTATTACAGGATAAGGTTGAATGAATACATCTCAGGAGAGATAGAGGAAAATGATTTAGTTGCCAAAAAAGAAAAATGGTATAGGGATCAGAATATCAATCTGGAGCTCGTGACTCGAATAGTGGGGGCGAAAGATCAGGAAAAAGCCCTGATTACGGAAAATAACCGGACACTCTCTTATGATCGTCTTTTAATTGCAACCGGGAGCCATTCGTTTATCCCGCCGATAAAAGGCTCTGAAAAAAAAGGCGTCTTTTCCCTTCGCACGATCAAAGACGCGCGTGACATTTCGGCCTATGCCCGGAACATTGAAAACGTTGTTCTTATTGGCGGCGGGCTGCTTGGCCTTGAGGCCGGAAATGCCCTCCGTAAGTTGGGAAAAAGGGTTACGGTGGTAGAGTTTTTCCCGAGACTCTTGCCGAGGCAGCTGGATGTGGACGGCGCGAAAAGACTTCAGGGAATCATGGAAGAGATGGGATTTTCCTTCAGGCTTGGTGCAAAGACAGAGGCAATCACGGGTGGTGATCAGGCCGGAGGGGTCCTTCTGGAAGACGGAGAGACCCTGTCGTCGGAAATGGTTATCATCTCAGCAGGGGTCCGTCCCAACATGGAACTGGCCAAGGATCTGGGTCTGGACCATGACAAAGGCATCAAGGTGGATGAACATCTCCAGACGAACCTGGCCGATATCTACGCGGCCGGTGATGTTGCCGAATTCGAGGGAATGCCTTACGGTATATGGCCTGCCGCCATGGAGCAGGGAAAAATTGCTGGCAACAACATGGCCGGGGGAGACATGGTCTATGAGGGAACCGTCATGGCTAACACCCTGAAAGTGGTGGGGGTTGATTTGGCTTCCGCGGGCAATATCGATGCTGAAAATGAATTCGAGTCGCAGGTTTTCACCGATGAAAAAATATACAAGAAAATCGTCATTGAGAATGATCAGATCACCGGGTGTATTATGTTAGGGGATACAAAAGGCTTTAATAAAATGACTAAAGCGATTTCCGAAAGGGTGGATGTTTCTAAAATAAAGAATCAGATTCTGTCAGCGGGATTTAATTTCGATGGCTGACATTTATGTTCGCTCCAGATGAACCCATATTTTGTATAGGAGGAATGGCTATGGAAGATAAGATCAAGTGGGAAACCGAGATGGCTGCGGCCCTCGACAAGGCTCGCACTGAAAATAAGAATATATTGCTTGATTTTTTTAACCCCGGGTGAATCGGTTGTCAACAGATGGATGCAGTTACGTATCCTGATGATAGAGTAGTTGGTTTCATCGATGAAAACATAATACCTTTGCGTGTCAAATATGGTGCTGAACCGTTGACTAATGACTTCAATGTCAAATGGACGCCTACCATTATAACTCTTGACGCTGAAGGAATAGAGCATCATCGAACGGTTGGTTTTTTTGCACCAGAGGAATTGATTCCTTCAATGCTATTGGGGATTGCCAAGGTATCTTTTGACACGAATAGATTTGATGACGCCCTGATGAATTTAGACAGACTCCTGAAAGGTTATCCAGAGAGTGACTCCTCGCCCGAGGCAATTTATCTGAGGGGAGTAAGTCTTTACAAAAATACTGATGACCCTAAGCCACTCAAGAAAGCCTATGAAAAACTGCGGGATAAATATCCCGCCAGCGAGTGGACTAAGCGGGCTTATCCATACCGGCTTTTATAGGCACAAGTCATTAATCATTGTGTCAATGGAAGATCTCTGGGCACTGACTACCTCTGCGCGCAGATCCCGCGCAGCCCTTGCGGACTCGTCTCTGTTAGAACGAAATTCCTCGCGAATTGTTTGTTCTATCCCTTTGATCGCACGCCTATATGAGGTCGTAAGAAAAAGGAGTATGATCAATAGGGCCAAGGCAGCAGCGGAAAAGCCTATCGAAAGCCAGGTCAGGGTAATATCCGTCATGTTTCACACTCCTTTTTCAAAGGTCTCCAGCGAAGTATCCATTATTTGCCGGGCCTATTGCAAGGGATTTATAATATGGGTTTATGGTAAATAGAAATCCCATAAAAAGGGGCCAGATAATAAATAATGACCTTTTTCCTTGACTTTCCTTGAAAACAGGTTAATATTTCCACTAATCATAGAAGGCCGCCCCTAAGTGGCGGTCAGGTTTCGTTCTAAGGGAAAGATCCATTTAGCAAGTGGGACCCTGAAGTTTGGAACTATGAGAATTTCTTGAAAGGAGGGTGTCACTATGGCTAATGGAACAGTGAAGTGGTTCAGCGACCAAAAAGGCTTTGGATTTATCGAGCAAGAAGATGGACCGGACGTTTTTGTCCACCATTCCGCAATCAATGCGGAAGGCTTTAAGTCTCTTAATGAGGGCGATCGCGTTACCTTTGACATAGAGCAGGGTCAAAAAGGTCCTGCCGCAGCAAATGTAACTGTGGTTTAAATTAGTATTTTGATTTAATAAGAGGCACTTCATCAAATCATGATGGAGTGCCTTTTTTTGTTAAGTTATTTGCCTTGACCGGTCAGGATAAAATCAGTTAATCCAAACGTGTTCAAAGTCATCTCATTATTTTTTTGCGGGCTTTGCGTGAGTAAAAAATGGAAATACTTGATAAAATACAGATAGATCTCAATGCCAAAAAAATCGGTGAAAAGCTTCATGTGCAAAAGACCGGGAGCTGGGATCAGTTTCAAGGGATCTTTGAGGCTACAAAACCGCTTATTACCCCAAAGGCGGTCTATGTTGTCAGATACATCGGTGAAAAACTTGAAGACGCTGTGGTCATTGACGGGATCTGTTTAAGGAGCCGGGTCTTGCGCAAGAATCTCGAAACGGTGGGACGCGTTTTCCCCTATGTCGTAACTATTGGACCGGGACTGGAGGCAAAGGCCGATGCTTCACAGGATCTGCTGGAAAAGTACTATCTCGATAGCATAGGAAATGCTGCCCTGATCCATGCACGGAAATATCTACAGGGTGAGCTGCGGGCCAGATTTGCCATGGAAGGCTTATCGTTTATGAGCCCCGGATCCCTGGAAGATTGGCCCATTGAAGAACAGAGGTCCCTTTTTTCGCTTCTTGAAGGAGTGGAGAATGCTATCGGTGTGAAGTTGAACGAGAGCCTCCTAATGATCCCAAGGAAATCGGTATCCGGTCTCTACTTCCCTACAAAAGTCACGTTCTACAGTTGTCAATTATGCCCTCGAAAACCTTGTGAGGGGAGGAAGGCAGCCTATAAGGAGGACCTGGCAAGGGAGTACGGGATACTGAAATAACACGTACAACATTACCCGGGAGCTTTTGCGGCCTTGAGCATACCTCAAACGAATTGATTCGCAGTAGGAGCATAAGAATGGAAAGAAACGTGGTAAGCCTGGGAAAGATTGCCCATAAGCTGAAAAGGGAGGGCAAGCTTCGAGAGGCGGAAGAGATATATATGCAGATACTGCGCATAGATTCAGACAGTGTATATGCCCTTGTGGGGCTCGGAGATCTAAAACGGAGAGCGAGGCGTTTTGAAGATGCAGTCGAGTATTATAAAAGGTGCTTTGAGATAGAGAGAAATAACTGGTATGCCTTCGCAGGTCTTGGAGATGCCTACAGGGGTTTGGGCGATCTGGATAAGGCCCTGAAGGCATGGTACCATTGTCTTAAGCTCCGGCCCGCTGATCATAAGACCATGACAAGAGTGGCCGATGGCCTGAGGAAGAAGGGAAAACTGGACGATTCAAAGGAATTCTATTTCATGGCCCTTGCAAAATACCCGCTTGACCCTTATGCCCTAATGGGTCTGGGACAGATAGCCATGGAACAAGGGGATGATGATGAGGCCCTCGATTTCTTTGAAAGGGTCGCTGAGATATCAGACAATCCGGTCATAGGACTTACCTCCGCGGCAAACATATTGCGGAAACGAAAAGCATTCAAAAAGGCAATTGCTCTTTACGAAAAAGTACTCAGATTTGCTCCGGGAAATTCCCATGCCTGGCATGGAAAAGCCGATTGTCTGAGGGGGTTGAAGCAATTTCCATCGGCAATTGAAGCCTGGGAGATCGCTCTGGAACATGGTATGGATAAGAGAGCAGGTCTTACCAGGATCGGGGACTCTTACATCAGCCTTAACGAGCTCGATCTGGCAGAGGCAAGTTACAAGAAGGCAATTAGCATGGGGTATTATAAATATGCATACCTCGGAATTTCAAAAGTTCATGCAAGGAAAGATCATCCCCATAAGGCCCTGGAAGTATTGTCAATGCTTCGCCACAGGGAGTCAGGGGATCAGCGTATTTCCGAGGAGTCCGGAAAACTCCTCGAAAGATATCCTGAAATCGCGCAATCGACACCCCTATATCCCAACTGAACCTCTTTGTATGATGTATGTCCGTGCGTAAGTGAGCATATTTGAAGAGCCTTGTGCAGGCATACAGCAGGACCGCACGCGAGGATCTGCGAGCGCTTAGCTTGCAGAGCCTGGAGTATGTGTAGCGGGCGCCTTATGTATTCAACTTCTGATCCCAGTCAAACTCCTTGGATGTGACTGTATGTTCCAATCGCTGAATACGGCGCATCAGGCTGTCATATCGTCTTTTCAGACGATCCGTGGCCCCTCTCCTCGAATGGACATAGCTGTCGTAAAACTCCTGCTCTTCACTTGTCTGAACCGGTATGGCCGGTTCCGGTTTCATCAAAAAGGCCCCAATGAAATAGATGGCTGTAATGGGCCAGAAACCGCTTATGAACAAAACGATGACGGCGGCAGCCCTGACCCAGAAAACAGAAAAATCGAAATATTCAGCGATCCCTCTGCAAACACCCAATATGACTCCGTTTCGTGAACGGTAAAGCCCGCCGTTGAACAGGCCTTCAAATCGATCCCTCATGCGTCGGCTTTTCCAGGGTCGATAATGCGTGCGGCGGTGGAATTTTTTATACCCTCTCATAATACACGGTCCTTTCTTTCACGGTCCAGAATGATAGTCTCCAGGGCCTCAAGACGCTCTTCCATCTGGGAAAGCCCCTTGTAGATCTCCTGTATCATTTTGGCTTCATCAGTCTGGTTTTGTTGGCCCTTTTTAGAAACCGTCCCTTTGAAAATCTTTATGGCCATGAGGATGGTACTTCCGATGATGGCCAGGATTAGGACGGAGCCCCCGAAAATGATCGATAATGCTATGACGCCATGCATGGTTTATTTCGCCCCTTTGGTTGTTTTTGGATAATATGGACAGGCGCCCCCTGAAAACCGGATCTTTTCTTAGACGGTTCAAATGGTTAGGACAATCCGTGTACTCTGCGGATTAAACCCCGGCGAGCTCCTCATCCTTATTTGCGAAAGAAGACTTTATTCTTTGTAGCTCCTTTTCGATATCATCGTCAACCAAAAGACTGTCCAGTTCTCCCTCCAGCGTCTGTTTTCTTCCGAAATTCACCAGATCAGCCTCCGCCTCCATTCTTTCTATGCGATTTTCAAATTCCTCGAATTTGAACATGGCATCCGAGGTCTCCATGCGGCGAATGTCTTCCTGGGCGCGCATCTTCCTTCTTGCGTGGATGTGACGTTGCTGGAGCATTCGTTGTTTTTCGCGAGCAGACCCCAGTTTGTCCTCAAGCTGGCCGATATCTTCCTGGTACTGCTCGACCAGCAAGCTATGTTCCGACAGCTCTTCCTCAAGGACCCCGGCCCTTTCATCATACCGGCGCTTTTCGAGAAGCGCCTCTCTCGCCAGATCATCCCTCCCCTTTCTGGCGGCCAGGGCGGCCCTTTCCTCCCAGTATTCAATGCGGGATCGAACTTCATCAAGCTGACGCTGAATTTTTTTCATGGACGCCATAACCCCGGCGCATGAAGCCTTGATCTCCACAAGCGTATCCTCCATCTCGCGGATCATGAGCTTTATCAGTTTTTCCGGGTCCTCCGCCCTATCCAGCATGGCATTGATATTGGAACTGATGATGTCTCGAAATCGTGTAAAGATACCCATAGTACGTCCTCCTTCTCTTATCTAGTGTCTGAATGAAAACCTCGAAATATGATTTTGAATTTTGCTCAGGGATTTTTAACTTAATTAGATTGCTTTGTTTTTTAAATCCGAAATCCGAAATCTGCAATCCGAAATCGTGTCTGAATCACGCCAAGGCGTCATTCAGACACTATCTATTTGCCCAGTTGAACAGCATGAATCGTGCCATCGGTCCAGCCACTCCGAAAACCAATCTCATTTCAAGAGGTTACCCCCTTGACAAAGCAGAAAGGTCTATGGTATATATTGCTCTTATTTGGTAATTTTAACTATATTATAGGATATAATACCATGACAAAGGGTTTATCTTCATTAAGTCAGGATATCCGGACAAAGACCTCAATCGGGATGTCAGAAGCCCTTGGGCAGTCCGAGGCATTCCTGGATTTTCAGGAGTATCTTTCAAGGGTAGCCCCCATCAATCGCCCGGTGCTCCTCGTAGGTGAGAGGGGCACAGGGAAGGAACTTGCCGCGTCCCGGCTCCATTTTTTATCCGATCGATGGCGGGGTTCCCTGGTGGCTCTGAATTGCTCGGCACTAAACCCTTCCCTGATCGAGGCCGAATTATTCGGGTATGAAAGGGGGGCCTTTACCGGCGCTGAGAAACGCCGGACCGGGAGGTTCGAGGCCGCGGACAGGGGCAGCTTGTTTCTCGATGAAATCGGCAATATCCCCATGGAGGTCCAGGAGAAGATATTGCGCGTCGTGGAATACGGTACTTTCGAGCGTGTGGGCAGTTCGGAGAGTATTGAAGTTGATGTGAGAATTATTGCGGCGACCAATGCAGACCTCATCGCCCTGGTAGATGCGGGCAGATTCATGCGGGACCTGCTGGATCGCCTATCTTTTGAAGTACTCTTTCTGCCCCCTCTCAGGGAAAGACGGGGAGACATTTTTCTGCTCGCCAACCATTTTGCCGGAAGAATGGCCCTTGAGTTAGGCCGGAAAGAGATGCCCCAATTCACCCGGGAGGCCATAGACGCCCTTGAACGCCATGACTGGCCCGGAAACGTGAGGGAATTAAAGAATCTGGTGGAGCGCGCCGTGTACCGGTCGGATTCACCGCTCATCTCGCATATCGACTTTGACCCCTTTCGAACTCAGCCGACTGTCTGGAAAGAACCGGAGGCAGTGGATAAGACCGCGAACATGAGAGCAGCGTCTCTCGATGACCTTGTGGGAAAACCCCTCGGGGAAGCCGTGCGGGAACTTCAACTCAGATTTTTGAAGAGGGCTCTCAAAGAGGCCAGATTTAATCAGAAAAAGGCGGCTCGGATCCTGGGTTTGACCTACCATCAGTTTCGGGGGCTGTACCGTAAATACAGCGCGGAGGTGGAATAGGCCTATATCATTTGGGTGCCAGCCCTAAATCACCATCGCCGCTTTGCCCACGCTATTACCTGATTCTATGGTGGACTCTATGAGTCCAAATAGAAAAGGATTGACTTCGCTACAAGTACACATTAAAATGTACACATATGGAGGTGATTTATAAATGGAAATCAATGCCGCAGAATTTCGGGCGAATTGTTTTAAGATTCTTGATCAGGTCAAGGTAACACATAAAGAAGTTATTATCACCAAACGAGGCAAGCCAGTTGCAAAACTGGTTCACTTTGCGCGGCAGAACGAAAAAGATCCTCTCCTTGGAAGCATGGAAGGGCTTGTTGAAACTATCGGGGATCTGACTAAACCGGTTATTGATCATGAGGCGTGGGAATTAGATTAAGTGATGATTCTGCTGGATACACACACCTGGATATGGTCGCATAGCGCAACGAAGCTGCTGTCCGATAATGTCAAAAAACTCATTAAAAAGACGCAAACCGATCAACGCGCCATTGCCTCGATTTCCATATGGGAATTTGCAATGATGGTGACCAAAGGGCGCATAAATGTAAAAATTGATCCGAAACTCTGGCTAATCAATGCCATAGATAAGAGCGGTCTACGGGTAATTGAGTTAACACCTGAGATAGCTATGGAATCATGCAATCTTCCTGGCGGTTTCCATAAAGATCCGGCCGATCGAATCATTGTGGCCACAGCAAGAACGCATAATTTAACGCTTTTGACAAAGGATAAAACAATTTTAGAATATCCGCATTTAACTACTATCTGGTAAGAATGAACGTAAACGTTCACTGACCCGTTTTCGTCATTCCCGTGCACGCGGGAATCCAGGGGAATCAATCCCGCCGCGGCGGGAGTGACGGCTTCGGAGACTTTTTACCGGCGCATCAAGTTTGAAATGCCTAAAATGCCTATTTATCCCGTTTGCAGCGGGGAAGTTAAAGACAACCGAATAACAATCAATGACGTCCAAAGCCCCAATGACAACCGAATGACTATACATGACGGGCCCAAAGGGCTCCCTGACATCCGAAGGCCAAATAACAACCGCGTAACCGAGATGCTATGAACATCAAACCAATTA
>JACNJD010000214.1 GCA_014382715.1 Candidatus Desulfacyla euxinica
TCAAAGAGGCTGTCAGCGACATCCTCTACAACTCTCCACAGTTCGCCTACAACAACATGGGTTTGGCATACTTCAACAAAGGCGACTATGACAAGGCCATAGGGAATTACAAACGGGCGCTCAGGTCGTCACCCTCATACACGCTCTGTTACTCCAACCTTGCCCTCGCCTATGAGGCAAAAGGGGAGATTGATGAGGCCGTTGCCAACTATAAGAAAGTGATCGTCTACTTTCCAAAGGATGCTGCAGCCCATCTCGCGCTGGCAAGAGCCCTGTTAAGCTCAGGCAATAAAAAAGAGGCAAAGGAAGAGCTGAACCTGACAATCTGGGCTGACCCCGCAGGCCCCGAGGCGAAAGAGGCGAGGGAGAAGCTGGAGAAATTGAATATTGAAAAATGAATATTGGTGGGAAGAGACGAACATCAATGCGAAAATACGAACATCGAACATCCAGGTAAGCGAAGACTCCGACATCGAATTTTGAATGGGAAAAATGGGATGAATGGAATTGATAGCCCGTTTTCGTCATTCCCGCGGACGCGGGAATCCAGGGATCCAGTCTCTATCAGGACTGGACTCCCGCGTTCGCGGGAGTGACGGCCTTGGAGACTTTTTACGAGCATATCAAGATTCGAGCGCGGAATGCGGAATTAAAACGAGCAACCCCTCCGGGCCAGAGGCCCTCTGGGCCGGCGGCCACAACCAGTAACGAGCAACCAGTACCCAATACCCAGTACCGAATACCCAATACCGAATACTCAATACCCAAAACGGGAGATTTAAAAAATGAAGAAAAGCCGACATGTCAGAGCCATCATCACGAGCGCCATCGCCATTTCCCTTTTTGCCCTTCTCGTAGCCTGCGGCGGCGGGGGAGATGAGGGAAGCGCTGCAGGTAAAAGCGGATCAATTACCCTTGTGGCCGATCCCACCAGCATCCTGGCGGACGGCAGCAGTTCTGCCACTATTACGGCTACAATAAAGGACAGCGCCGGCAACCCGGTCCGTAATTACACTGATGTGAACTTTCGCACAACCCTCGGCCGCTTCAGAAACGGCAGCACCTCATATACTGTCCAGACCCAACCGCCTCTTGTTGATGGCAAGCCCGACCCTACGGCCGATCCCACCGGCATTGTAGTGGTTTCCCTGACCTCAGGCACCTCACCCGGGACAGCTAATGTAACGGTCTCGTCCAACAGCGTCACCAACCTGGTGAGAATTACACTCACACATGCCGGCAATACAGGGACGCCGGTTGGAGAGGCATTCAGCCTTTCTGCAGCATATATCAACATATCAGGGCTTTGGGTAGCCTCGCTCGAAGACAAGATCACCGCGAGTGTCGGCGACGTTTATGGCAACGCAGTAAAGGACAGCACCCTTATTTCATTCAAGACCTATAATACCGGGGGGTTTTTCGGAACCGACACTGTCCCGACCTCAGCCGGGCTCGCCTCGAGCAATCTTTATTCCGCAGGTGCCCCCACACCGCTACAGGGTTTTGTATCCGTAACTGCCGAAACAACCGGGGGCCCCACCACACGTCTGACGGCCCTCGAGGTAGTGCCATCACCTGATTACCATATAATGTATGCCGGCACCAATGGCGGGGGCGTTTATAAATCCACTGATTACGGTGCCACATGGTTGACAGTGAGCCGTTCCACGGAAAACCCGAAACAGGGCCAGAATCTGATCGACCCTTATATAAAAGGCCACAGCGCCATAGCAGTTGACCCGGACAACCACAACGCAGTTTATGTTGGGACAGGCTACCTTGGAAGCGGCAACGTATATCGCTCCTTAGACGGCGGTATGAACTGGAACAGCAATAATGTGGAACAGTGGAACGGGCTTTATAATACCACTGCCGCTGTCCTGTCTGTCCTTTGCGACGGCAGTAGCTCCTCCTCCTATGTCTGGATCGGCACCGAAGGCCTGGGACCCCTCTATGCCACGGATGGGAAGACCTTTCAGCCTTCGGGGAGCTATGCTTCGACACCTGTGCTCAGCGGCACCGGTAACGGCACCATGTCTCAGCCTGTTGTATCTTACTCGAGCATATCGGAAACCTGGACCGCTACCTATGTGGAGACGGCAGGGACCGCCACCACTCCGGCATTTAGCGGGACCGGAGACGGCTCCATATCGTCTGTGACAACCAGCACAACCACCAAGACCGAGAACTGGACAGTGCAGTACGAGAGCACGGCAACTGTCGGCACTGTCACCAGCACTGGAACCGGAAACGGCAGTGTGGTGGACATAGCGGTGATAACTCCCCCTGATACTTCGGAGACCTGGACGTTGGCATGTACTTCTACTGGCGCAGCCATAGGAACAGTGACCGGCACCGGCCTCGCAAAAGGAGGAAACATGACCGGTATTACAGTAGACTCTACCCACACCAAAACGGAAACATTTACACTGATATGTATAGATGATACTACTGCTGTAGGGTCTGAGATTTTTTCGGTTACCAGCAGTTTAGCAGGAACAACCTATGATAATGCGACCGTGGGTGTCCTCTATGATGATGAAGGGCTCAGCTTCACGATTACTGCAGCTGCTGTCGCCACGCCGTATGTGAACAACGACACGTTCACTTTTACCTCCACGGTCGGTGGAACATTCAGCGTCCTCAGCAGTGTAGCCGGGTATTATGCCGATGCTACGTTGGGCACCCCATACTCAAACAGCTCAATCTCTTTCCAGATCAACCAGGGCTCCGAGCCATTCGTAGTAAATGATACCCGTGCCTTCACAGTCACCACCACCAAGGGATGGAACGTGACTGGTACAGTCTCCGGGGTCCAGACCGACGCAACCACCGGCACCGCCTATACTTCAGCCGAAGGTGAGGTTGGATTCACCATCTACGCGGGCACAACCGCGTTTGTGGCCGGTGACAAATTCACCTTCAGCACCACAGCCGGTTTAACCTATTGGACAGTGGTGGGTTCGAAATCGGGCACCCAGACAAACAAGGCATATAACGGCCAGGGCTACTTTTCTGATAATGACGAGATATATTTTCTCATAACCGCCGGGCCCACGGCCTTTGCAAACGGTGACACTTTCACTTTTACGGTCACGGCCAGCGAGCTGACCCACGGGTGGACCGTATGGGACATGGTGAAGGTCCCCGATACCCACGGGGCAAAGGCCAAACTTTATGCGGGAACCGCCGTCGGGGTTTACAAGAGCATTGACGGCGCAAAGACCTGGAGCTCTCTGACCTCGTTTACCGGAGATTATGTGATTGCCCTGGCCCTTTACCCCACGGCAACGGGGGGAAGCTACATTATATACGCGGGCACGCAGAATGGCGGCGTGTGGGTCAGCAAAGACAGCGGCACCACCTGGAAACAGTATGTAACCGGTATGACTGAAGGGAAGGGCGCTACCATCAAAGACCTTGTGGTAGACCCCGCTAATCATCGGCTGTACGCAATTGTCTATACAGGGCCAGCCGACAAGGCTACCGGAAACCTCTATTCATACCCGTTGAACAGCAACGGCACCATGGCCACTGGACAACAGTGGAGTAAGGCGAATACCGGGCTGAGCGGGTCAGCACTCTTTGCCCTGGCAGCAAACATACCTTCCAGCCCAACAGCTCTTTTTGCGGGTGGGGAAGGAATAAGTCTTTACAAGGCCACAAGCGGTCTGGACACTGGAGCCCCTTCCTGGGCTGCGAGTAAGAGCGGGCTCAGCAATCTGATCATGGCCCGGATGCCCGTCCTATTTTCAGGTCAGTGCACCATGACTGTGAGCCGGTCCCTGGCAGGCAGTGTGGCTTCCTTCACTGTATATATTGAAGACGTAAACGGAAACCCGCCTATCACCGGGTCAACATTTACAGCCACGCACACACCAGAAACTGGAACGGCAGTTGTCCTCAAAAACATTACATATGGTGATTCGTATACTGCTTACGGAACTTTCAGAGACCCCGCGGATGCTTCGACCAAATTACCATACACATTTTCCGCTACTGTCAGCTCGGGAGACGAAATTAAACTCGTTTTTACCCCTGTCAACACACCGTCCACGGCGCCTGGCAGTTCCGGCAGCACACAATCGGTAACATACACGTACTAATACGGCAGGGCTATTGAAAAAATATCAGCCACGAATGTCACGAATTTGCACGAATAATAGCAGGGCATAAAAACATTAGTGTCCATTCGTGTAATTCGTGGCAAACATGCTTGCTTTTTTAACGTTCTTCCTGTAATATCTATGTATTTTTAAAGATAGACCTTTAAAATACATGTATAAACGAATACAAGATTTGAATTTGAGTTCTGAGGAAACATGCTTTTTCTGGGGTCCCCGTCAAACAGGAAAAAGCACGTTATTAAAAGAGCTGTTTCCGCAGGCAATACGGTATGATCTCTTATTGTCAACAGAATATGAACGCCTCTTACGCGAGCCGAGCCTGATTCGACAACAATGCCTGGCAACCGGACTTGATGCAGATTCTCAGCGTGAACCGATCATAATAGATGAAATCCAGAAAGTCCCGGCTCTTCTTGATGAAGTCCACTGGTTGATAGAAAACAAAGGCCTGCGGTTTATATTGTGCGGGTCCAGCGCTCGAAAACTAAAGAGAGGGCACGCCAACCTGTTGGGCGGGCGTGCCGTCAGATATAATCTGCACCCATTGGTTTTTCCGGAAATCCCTGGTTTCTCTTTGATGAAGGCGCTAAATTCCGGGCTGATTCCCCGCCACTATGACAGTGCCAGACCAAAGCGGCTGATGCAGTCCTATGTAGGTGATTACCTTAAAGAAGAAATAGCGGCCGAAGCCTTGACGCGGAATATTCCTTCGTTCAGCCGGTTTCTTGAAGTAGCGGCACTGTCAAACGGAGAAATACTCAACTATACCAACATAGCACGAGAATGCGGGATTTCAAGCCCCACGGTCAGGGAGTATTTCCAGATCCTGGAAGACACGCTAATAGGAAAGCAACTGCCTGCGTTTAAAAAAAGAAAAAAACGGCGACTGATAACGAGCCCAAAATTCAATTTTTTTGACCTTTCTCCGGTGATTTACCTCAGCCGTCGTGGTGAAGTAATTTCGGGTTCTGAACTCTTTGGCAGAGCGTTTGAACATTACATATGGATGGAGATTGTAGCTCATTCTAATTATTCTGAAGTGTTCTACCCTGTTACTTTTTGGAGGACTTCTTCAGGTTTTGAAGTGGATTTTGTCCTGGGAGATCATGAAATTGCGGTCGAAGTGAAATCCAGCAAGTTGGCCAATAAATCACATTTAAAGGGGCTGAGGCGGTTCAGAGAAGAATATTCAACTCGACGAAGCATCCTGGTATCATTGGATCCGAAACCCCGTAAGACAGAAGATCAAATCGAAATACTCCCCTGGCAGGTATTTTTAGAACAGCTCTGGAATGGGGAGATTGCATGATGAATGGAGAACCCTGCGTCTCGAGCGGAGCGGACGGTGAATAGAAGACGCTGCTTCGTATTGCCCAAAAAGATATCAACCACGAATGTCACGAATTTGCACGAATAATAGCAGGGCATAAAAACATTAGTGTCCATTCGTGAAATTCGTGGCAAAAAACAATGCATTAGGAATGCTTTAATGTTCAGAACCACCAAACTTAGATACACACTCTTTTACCTCTGCATCCTGTTGCTGTCCCTTTC
This sequence comes from Candidatus Desulfacyla euxinica, assembly GCA_014382715.1. Taxonomy (GTDB): domain Bacteria; phylum Desulfobacterota; class DSM-4660; order Desulfatiglandales; family Desulfatiglandaceae; genus Desulfacyla; species Desulfacyla euxinica. The sequence goes on from JACNJD010000214.1 coordinate 5,682, forward strand.
CTTTCTCTACTTTCCCACATCAGACGCAGAAGACAAGACACCCCCCTATTCCCCTGAAGGGTCCCTTGAAACAAAAGATACCACCCCGGATACGGATGCCACGGCGCTGAAAGGGAGCCTCCCCGCCATGGATGATAAGACGCTTCAGACAGAGGAATATGTGGTAAAAGAGGGAGACTGGATCGCCAAAATCTTGAGAGAAAAAGGGGTCCTGAGTGATCATACCCTGCAGGAACTCCTTGAAGTTCTGAGGAAATTGAATGCCTCTCTCCAGGACATGAATATGATACGGCCCGGTGAAAAGATTGTTATCCTGGTCAAGGTTCTGCCATCCAAAGAGGGTGAAAAATCAACTATGGCGGACAAACCGTTCGCAGCGACCCCTGTCAAACAACTGAAATCCGAGGCCTACAAAGTCAAACGGGGCGACATCCTCAGCCGGGTGGCCATGTCCCGGTACGACCTTTCGGCAAAGCAGTTTAACAGGGAGTATCTTGGACTCTTCAAGAGATGTAACCCTTCTGTAAAGAATCCGGATCGTCTATTTTACGGGCGGGTGATAAAGCTCCCTCTCTACCCACCCCAGTTTGAGGACGTCCCGGATGAAAATCCTGCATTGCGGGATCTGGATAAATCTCCCCGCAAGATAGCCTTCCCGCTCCCAGAGAGGATGACCCTGCAGGTGAAGGAACTACCCCCGGAAGCAATTGAGCAGGCCCAGGCCCGGCCAAAACCTCCGAAACCTGATACGCCACCCCCTTCGACAAAAACGAAGCATGACCCAGCACCTGCCCGGAAAGATCAAAAAATAACTCTCCTTGTTGCCGGGGACCTGGGCAGTATAATTTCGCAGATGGGCGAAGAGTGGATTCAATCGGGAGAGCACTTCATTCCCCTGAAATCGAGCGGTCATATCAATCTCAAGGCGAAATCCTATCCCATTATCCGCCTTAACAAGGGGATGACCGTGATAGTGGATCTGCACGGCGCCCTCTCAAACAAAATGGCGAGAGTTATAGAATCCAGTTGGACAAGTTACAGGGTTGTTCGTCTTTCAACGAACGATGATCTTCGTTCAGCGCTCGATAAGATCCTGAGATCTTTTACATACCCCAAGATATTAAAGAAGGGGCAACCGGTCAAATTGGGGGGGGATATCCCTGTCAGCATCACCGGGGACTGGATCGTGACTCCGCCCAAAACAACTCCAGACAAAAATCCTGAATTTATTGTCATAAACCTGCTTCAGGCCCGCGCCAAAGGCATCCCAGGCGCCATAAAGGGCTATCTTAAACCGCTTGGCGTAGAGATTATTGAATTTCCCCTGGTTGAAGAAACGAAAGCTGTGAGCGGGGTGACGGCCCTGGAAAAGGCAGAAGATGCTGAGTCATTAATAAAGGCCTTACTGAACCTTACCGGCCAGGATTTCTCTACCCGTCTGAGGATTCCGGCTTACGAGTCTGCAAATAGTGACTTCAAGTTCACCATTGAGGCGGATTTCTATCTGAAGATCAGGGGAAAGGGGCACATTATTGATTTGGCCGGATTAGACCCGGAAGTGATCGCCCTTTTGAGGGATAACGGGATTTCCGTTCTCTCTCTATCAAAAGAGCAAGTACCTTTAACCATGGTTGCCAAGACCCTCAAGTTTCTTAATGTGAAATTTAAACCCGGCCCCCACTTATTTTTAACAAGCCCGGACGATATCACAAGAAATGTGGAACTCACCCTGAAAGGGATATTGTTTTACGCTCACAACGGTGCCTCTGTTTTTGCTACCCCTCTGAACCTCCCGTCTGAAATCGGCGTGTTCCTTGGACAAAAAGGTTATAAGGTCCTGGTTTTGTCTTGATGCTGGGCGCTGGGTACTGGGTATTGAGGACTGGGTATTGGGTATTAGGGATGAACATCGAACATCGAACATTGAACATCGAACATCGAATAAAAAAACAAACATCAACTTTAGGCACTTTAGCTCACTTTAGACACTTTTCCGGTTTATCCGGATTGGGTATTGGGTATTAGTTTCGGGTTGCGGGTTGCTCGTTGTAATTCCGCAATCCGCATTCCGCATTCAAATGTTGGTGCTATCAGATGAGAAGATATGGGACAAGTATTATAACCTTCTTGGTCCTTTTCTCCCTGCTCGCGGCCAATTCCTTTGCCGGAAAGGCCTATATCTGGCGGGATAAACAGGGTGGTGTTCACTTTTCCGACCGTCCGCCGGTGTCAGAAGAGACTGGCGGGGAGGTCGAAGAGAGAAAATTCAAGGAAGCCCCTGTTCTTGAAAAAACCGCCCCGATAGCAAGAACCCCGATTGAACACGCGGTCCAGTGCACTTTCAGGATTAGGAACAAGAAGGGCGGGGCCTCGGGGTTTTTTATCAATGACACAGGGCTGGCTGTTACGGCAAAGCATGTGGTCAAAGGGGCTACATACAGCATGAAGGCCGAGATTCCCGGGGACAGCAGGAAATACAGGGTCAGGATACTGAAAAAGAGCCGTAAAAACGACCTTGCATTGCTCCAGGTAGATATTAAGAGACCCACCCCATACCTTGAGATCAGGGATCCAAAGACCTTGGTACCGGGAGAGGAGGTCCTCGCAGTGGGCAATCCCCTGCTGGCGTTCAAGGAAACCATTACAAGGGGGATTTTCAGCCGCATATTTCTTGAGTCAGACTGGAAGAAAGAGCTGAAAATGAAGAAACCGCCTTATAAATTCAGGGGTGACTGGGTCCAGTTTTCTGCACCGATTATCGGGGGTAATAGCGGGGGACCGCTGGTGGACAAAGAAGGCAAACTGGTTGGCATCGTCAGTCTGGGTAATATGGTCCATAAGGCAATCAACTTTGCAGTACCGAGCTCTTATATAAGAAAAGAGTTCGCTTCCTATTTTAAATAAGATTCCTACATGGCCGTCACTCCAGCGAACGCGGGAGTCCAGTCCCGCCACGTAATGATTTCCCTGGATTCCCGCGTGCGCGGGAATGACGAGAACGGGTCAGTGACTTTTTACGGGTTTGTCAAAGTTGATGTTTGCTTTTTCACACCTTGTTAATCTCAGCAAGGACCTTTTCTAATTCCTCCATACTCATGGCCTTTAAAGTTGTCTCTAAATTTCCGTTGCCATAAGCGATAAAACAGACCCCGGCGGCCCTCGCTGTATGGAGATCGATGAGGGAATCGCCCACATAAACCGCCTGATCAGGACCAATATCAAAAAAATTGAGAATCTTGTGGATCGATTCCGGGTGGGGCTTCGGGTTTTCAACATCTAAGGAAGAAACGACAATATCAAAAAACCCGGTCAGGTCGTCCTTTTCAAGCACTTCCTCGATGGTGTTGCTCCGGTTAGTGGCTACCGCAAGACCAACCCGGGGCTTGAGTTTGCCAAGGAGGTTTTTCAAACCCGGTTCAATAACCATATCTCTTATAAAAGGGGTGTAGTCCATCTGCATCCTGTAAGCCTGGGCCTCATCAGTAAAAGGGGTCCCATCAAAAATATATCTGACAGATTTCTCTGCCGTGTTCATATGGACAAAGGCCACCTTGTCTTCGTTCATGAGTGGAACACCATAATGCTCGAGGAGGTGGTTATAAAAATTGATATTGGCCTGGCGGGAGTCAAACATGACCCCGTCACAATCAAAAATTACGGCAGATATTTTCTTTTTGCTGTTCATTAGAAGTGCCTATTTATCCCGCTTATAGCGGGGAAGTGAGCTCAAGTTTAAAAGGGAGCATTACCAGTTTGTTAAAGTCGAAACCATACCGAATCATCCCCGTAAACGCAGGACGTCATTCCCGCGAACGCGGGAATCCAGTCTATTGACATATCTCTGCATACAAGTCACACCATTCGGAATTCTTCTCTTCTATCAGTTCTAATTTCCATGCTCTTCTCCATTTCTTGAGTTGCTTTTCTCTTTTTATAGCATTCTCGGCGTCTTTATGGATTTCGTAATAAACGAGTCTTTTAATTCCATATTTTTTTGTAAAACCTTCAGTCAAACCGTTCTTGTGCTGCCATACTCTTTTGACGATATCAGAAGTTACACCCAAATAAAGTGTTCCATTTCGCTTACTTGCCATCATGTAGACATAAAATTGTTTTTCCATTATCATTCCGATCCCCGATCAGATCGAAGACAAGGTTATCGATTCTGGATTCCCGCGTTCGCGGGAATGACGGCGCGGTATATCATCCCAATCCCCGCTTTTACGGGGATAAGCTTTAACAAACTGGTAATGCCTAAACTTTAGAGTGCCTTAGCGTGAGCAACTATTAAGTAGGGTTGTGAAGAAATCCGATTAGAGCAAGAATGAAAATCAATGCGCTGAACCCGTAAACACCCAATGTAAACGAATTTATTGAGGTGGCACCGGGCTCGAAGATAGCCTCCTTATTCAGCCAATACCCCCAATAGAACATAAACAGGAAATTAATGAACATTCCCAGTTTTACCCTGCCTAAACATAACAGCAAGCTCCCCATAAGCAATAATAACCCCACTTGATAAAGAGGTATTGTCAATTCTTTCGCAAAAAGCATCTCCATGGCACCCTCCTTTAATTCTTTTTCTTAAGTAGTAATGACCTCGTAAAAAGTCATTCTGTAGATCACTCCCGGATCTAATCAAAGAAATATGTAACCCCTATAAAGCCGCCCAAAGAATTGAGGCTGCGGTTTCTCTCTGATAACCCGGCATTGGAAATGTGATGAAACATACCCTCTGCGTCCACTGCCCAGTTATTGTCAATCAGATAATGAACACCGATGCTGCACTGGGGAGTAAACTCAATGGCCTGCCCGATTGCCTGCTGGGTATCATCCTTATAGACATCATTATAAACAATTCCCAGGCCCCCCTGGATATAGGGAACCAGGTCCCAGTCCGGTTGAACAAAGTTATAACGGAGCAGGCCTGTTACTCCCCCTATATAATTCCCGGGGCCCTTGAAGACAATTGAGTTGGTAACCTCCACCAGCCCTTCCCAGTTTCCCCTCAATACACCTCCACCCGGATCGGGGCTTTCCAACATCCATCCAAGGCGCAGATTGGTCTGGGCGTAATTTAGGGCAGGGCTTCCCTCCGGGAACCCTGTAACAGAAAATAAGGCGCCGGACACGAGTTGAAGCGACATCCGCCCTTCTGTATAGACACTGTTCGCCGGCCCAGGATCAACAGCAGATACCTGATCAGCCCGGGCATAACAGAAAAAACCCGAGAATATAACGAAACAGAAAAAAAAGATAGGCGCTTCACCATACGAAACCCATATTATTTATCCAGTATCCAGTATCCAGTATCCAGTATCCCCGCTTAAAAACGGGGTCTTCGACCTGCATCGTGTATCGTGTATCATGCATCATGAATCATGACTCCCCGTTTAAAAACGGGATCTTCGACCAGCATCTAGTATCAAGTATAAAAGCCTACCAGTTGTGTGTCAAATATAAAAAAGAGGGGTTCGAACTATGTTTTGCGCTTGAGAAAGACGGTATTTGGTGATAATAGTCCGAGTTACGAGTTCCTACTGACTTCTGACTACTGACCTCTGTCTTTTTGCGGGTTTCATATAAAGGAGAAATAATTGTGTGGGGAAACAGGTTCGGATCGAATTTAATATTTACCATGGTTGTCTTATTCCTTTTTTCCGCTTTTTATCCCATCCCCCTGTGGGCGGCCGAAGGTGCAAAAAAGTGGGAGTTTCCAGCAGAGGGGACCGTCGGCGAGATACACTCCTCCCCGGCCATAGGACCCGACGGCACCATATACATTGGCTCGGATGACGGCAAGGTATATGCCGTACAGCCCGATGGAACCAAAAAATGGGAGTTTGAAACCGGGGGAATCGTTTCATCTTCACCGGCCATAGGCTATTTCGGCGGCATTCTAAGAATATATGTGGGTTCAGAGGATAATAAGGTATATGCCATCAATGCTGATGGCACTGCCGCGACAGGGGAGTGGCCTTTTGTGACCGGCGGGAAGGTGACCTCGTCACCGGCGATCAGCAATTCGGGTATTATCTACGTGGGCTCAGAGGATAATAAGGTATATGCCCTCAAAATTGACGGGACGGCCGAGGGAGGGGCGTGGCCGTTTGTGACCGGTGGGAAGGTGACTTCATCACCGGCCGTCGCTGCCGATGGTACGATATATGTGGGTTCCCATGATAACAAGCTATATGCAATAAAATCCACCGGCAAGGAAAAATGGAATTATCCTGGCGCCACGGCAATCATATCTTCGTCACCTGCTATCGGATCGGATGGCACCATCTATGTTGGATCAGAGGATGGAAAGGTATATGCCATCAATGCTGATGGCACTGCCGCGACAGGGGAGTGGCCTTTTGTGACCGGCGGACCTGTCATTTCATCCCCCGCAATCGGCACTGACGGGACAATCTTTGTCGGCTCGGGCAATGCCAAACTCTATGCCATTAAATCGGACGGAACCCAGAATTGGGATTTTTCCGGCACCAGTAGTCCTATGTCTTCCTCCCCTGCTATCGGATCTGACACCACGATCTATGTGGGGTCAGATGATTGGAAACTCTATGCTATAAAATCGGACGGCACCAAAAAATGGGAGTTTATAACCGGGGGCAAGGTCTATTCTTCACCCACCATAGGCTTTGGCGGGGACATCTACGTGGGGTCTGAGGACGGTAAGCTTTATGCCATCGAAAGCAGTTCGGCCCGGTTGGTAGACAAAGAGGCCGCATGGCCCAAATTCCAACATGATGTGAGAAATACGGCCCGGAATAATACCAATGTGGGGCCCACTGCCGACGCAGGGTCTGATCAAACCGTGAAGTCCGGTAATGCCGTCGCGCTGAACGGGTCCAACTCCGCCGATCCTGATTACGGGATCCCGCTTTATGCGTGGACCCAGACTAAAGGGACCTCAGTAACCCTGTCTGATTCTACTGCGGTCAAGCCAACCTTTACCGCGCCGGGTGTTGATGGGGACAATAAAACCCTCATTTTCAAATTGGAAGTTACCGATAACGGAGGCGAGACAGACACCGACACAATCACCATTACCGTTGAAAAAAAGGACGATGACGATAAGGGCTGTTTTATCTCGACGGCGAGAGGGGAGTGATTGGGTATTGGGTACTGGCCTCCGGCTCGTAGAACCTACGGCTCGGAGAGGTATTGGCCTCCGGTTCGTAGACCCTACGGGTCGAAGATCCCGTTTTTGAGCGGGGTTACGAGTTACGGGTTATCCCGCCGAAACCGGGATTGCGGGTATTAACGAAAGAGTAAAGATTGCCACATTGCCTGAGACGTGAATGGTGATGGGTACAAACAGGTTTTTTTCAACCTCATAGGCCACGGCAAAGAGGAGGCCCCCCACTACCTGGGTGATCGGGATTGCAGGAAAGACGGGGTGTGCCAGGACAAAGGCGAGGGTGCTCAATATGATGGCCATGGGAGCACCCCACCGTCTCAAAAAGCCGTAGACAATCCCCCTGAAAAAAACCTCTTCTGCAATGGGGCCTATGAGGCCGCCGACAATGAAAAAGAGGAGGATATGGCCGGGATTGGCCGGGAGACGGGTATATATGAGTGATAGCGGGTCTAACCCTGCGGCGTAAAAGACAACAAAACCTGTAAGAACGATCAGCCCAAAACCTGCAGACCAGACACATCCCCTCCTGATCCCCGGAATAAGCCCCTTCATGGACAATCCAATGGAAGCCAGGCCCTTTTCCCTGATCAGGACGATGATTATGATCAGACCGGCCTGGAGAAGCCGAGCGGCTCCCAGCACAATTATCGGATCATAAACCCCTATCCGGATACCAACTCTCGCTATAACCTCTACTACAATAACTGCAGAGAGGGATATCATTAGGGTCTTTATCTTGATCTTGTCTGCATCCATCCGGTCGATCTTGGATCTCATCCCCTGGGCGGGCTGATTACATCTCTGCAGCCTTTTACAATTTCCTCGGCCGCCTGTCTATTCAGGGTGCCTATCTTTTCAAGCAATCTTCCCTTATCCACCGTGGCCATCTGGCTCACAACGGCGACACTCGACTTGGGAAGATTCGTTTCTCCCTTTTTTAACCTTACGTTTCCTGGGACAGCTCCGAGTTTAAGGTTTGAAGTCAACAACGTAACAACGGTAGTCCGAATGTTGCTCCGGTTTAAAAGATTGTTTTGAATCACAACCGCGGGCCGTTTGCCTGACGGCCCGGAATCACCCGGATGACCGAATCTGACCCAGTAGATATCTCCTTGACCCAGATTTACCATGGCATTTCCTCCACATCCATGTTATCTGCTATGGATTCCGCCATCACACGTTGTTCTTCCGAAACCTCAGGGTCATCATAGATCCTGTTTATCTGGTTGATCAAGGCATCTTCTTTGATTCTTCTGAGTTTATCCGAAAGCGCTTCGGTGACCAGATGACTTAACTTTACATCATTTTTCAACGAAATATCCTTAATGCCCTCGTATATCTCCCTTGGAATGGTCACGCTTATCTTTGCATATCCCATCATTTATCCTCCCGTTGATCTTATTACTAATCTTACTATAATGTCAAATTAGAGGATTGTCAACCCGTTTATTAGGCCGTTTTGATCTTGTCTGCTTCCATCCCAGCTCCTTCAGCGCCTTATAAGCCCGCCACTGCTCATACCACATGTCTGACTCTTCGATCTTTTTAATGAGATCGTCCACAATGCTCTTCTCCTTCCAACGGCCTGATTCCATGGTCTGGCTCAAATCCTTTTTGTCGATCTTTACTGTCTTGCCATGGAAGACCGGCACAAACAACAAAATCCCTGCTGAAAAGCAGAGGATTGAGGCCGTCACTGAAGAGACGCGTAGACCAAAAAAAAGGCACGATAAAAATACGATAATAGTATAGAGGAAAAGATAGAGGGTAATAGGAAACCCTATCAAGAGCGAAAGAAAGGTGAATTGACGGAAGAAGAGATATCTGTCGGTTTCTGAAGAAAACTGTTTCAGGGTACTGGCCGGGGCTGAAAGGAAATCATTGGCAGTAGTCCTCAGAATCACTTCTCCTCCATTTTCTAATATCAGGCTCTTCCCCTCTTTTCTTATGGTCAGGTCAACTTCCCCCTTTCCTCCAGTATTTAGATAATCGTGGGCGAGCAATTTCCCTTCCAACAGTCTTTTAAGGGGTCTCTTTCTGATCTGTTCAAGATTGCAGGTCTTGATGGTCTTCTGATCCAAAGCTTTGAAGACCTCTGCGGGGTAGAGGGTGTATCTATAGTAGAAATCCGTTATCTCTTTGCCTGCAGGATTGGACAGGAGGAGTTTGTCCTTCAGATCTTCAAATATATGGCCGTCCATTTGAGTTCCCCACAAACAGGCCAAAAGGGCGATCGGAATCAGAGGAATAAGCCTGTAGAACCAGGGATACCTCCCTGGTTGTGGGGGCATCAATCTCAATGTGACCAAAAAGACCACAGCAGGTATCACAAAAAAATAGGCGCTGACCAGAGGGGAGAATCCCTTGAAGTTTACTGCTGCAAGACATACGGCCCAGAGGAACAGGAGGAAAATCAGGAGGATGGTGTTGCGGGAAAAGAGGCGGTCCCAGACCCAGACAGCGGCAAAGGAGATAAGAGAAAGACCGGCCCCCACACTCAGGGTAAAAAAAAGCCCCCCATAAAAGGCCGGACCAAATTCCTGCAGACGATCCATAATCTGCTGATTCGGAACCGCAAGATATCCGGCGTTGTTTACGACCGTAAGGGTGCGGTAAAGGGCCTTATTGGATAGATAGACCTGCAGGGTGCTTAGGCCTTGTGCGGCAAACAGCCCCGCAAGGAGGGCCGCGGCAGGATAGCAGATGATTCGTGCCCTATTGATAGGTAACCCTGAAGACCTCTTCAATGGTCGTGATCCCGTTTAACACCTTCTGTGCCCCGTCCTGGCGCAGGGTAGACATCCCCTGCTCAACCGCCTGCTGTTTTATGGCATTGGCATCAGAGGTTTTTAATATCAGATTCCTGACCGGTTCATCTAAGATCATCAGCTCGAACATGCCGGTCCTTCCCTTGAATCCCGTATCAAGACACGAAGGACATCCCCTCCCCCTGCAGATTTTCCCTCCTCGAAGCATTTCCCGGCTGATGCCGATACTCTGCAGAGATTCCGCATCAGGCGTATATTCCTCTTTGCAATTCGTGCAGATGACGCGGACCAGTCTCTGGGCCAAAATGGCATTGACTGAGGATGTCACCAGAAAAGGCTCTATCCCCATATCAATAAGCCGGGTCGTTGCGCTGGCAGCATCATTGGTGTGCAGGGTCGAAAACACCAAATGCCCGGTCAGGGCCGACTGAATGGCAATCTCGGCGGTTTCCAGATCACGTATTTCACCCACAAGAATTACGTCCGGGTCCTGACGAACGATGGATCGAAGACCCTTGGCAAAGGTGAGGTCTATCTTCGGATTGACCTGAATCTGACCGATTCCTTCGATCTGGTACTCAATAGGATCTTCAATGGTAATGATGTTAATGTCGGTCTTGTTAATGGTGGAAAGGGCCGCATAGAGGGTAGTGGTCTTCCCGCTTCCGGTAGGTCCAGTGACGAGAATGATCCCGTGCGGGGAGTGAATAAGCCTGTCAAATTCTCCCAGGCGGTCAGCCGGCATCCCGAGGTCAGAGACATCTAACAGGACATTGGTCTTGTCTAACAGACGAAGCACGACCCGTTCGCCAAAGGCCACAGGAATGGTTGAAACCCGGATATCGATGTTTTTATCAGCGATCCTGATCTCGATGCGGCCGTCCTGGGGCAGTCTTTTTTCTGCGATGTTCATCTTGGCCATGATTTTGATGCGGGAGATCAGGGCAGATTGAATATGTTTGGGCGGAGAGAGCATATCATAGAGAATCCCATCCACCCTGTTACGAATCTTGAGGCTGTGCTGGGAATGCTCTATATGGATATCGCTGGCCCTTGCCTTTACTGCCTGGGAGAGCATCAGGTTTACCAGCTTTACAACCGGAGCATCGCTTGTATCTTCGAGAAGATCCCCGGTCTGCTCAATCTCGGAGAGGATCTGATTAGTCTCATCACCGTGCATATCCTCGATTACCTGTTCGGCTGAATCGCGGCTCATGTCGTAGGCAAAATTTATAAAAGCGAGAATACTCCCATAAGGGGCTAAAACTACCTCTGCCTCTTTAAGACCGGTAAGCAGTCTCAAATCATCTAATGATTGAAACAGGAGCGGGTCGTTGATGGCAAATTCAGCACCGCTGGAGGTAATAACCGGGACCATTCTATGTTTTCTGAGAAACTGAATCGGAATCTCTTCAGCAAAGGATGTGTCTATGTCTCGAGTGGGGAGGGTTGTCAAAACCGGTAGATGGAACTGGATTCCGAGTGCATCTAAAAACTCTGCCTCGGTAACAGCCCCCTGCTGAATCAGGATTTCTCCTATTCGACCGCCCTTTTCTTCCTGGATCTTAAGGGCAGCCTCAAACCCCTCCTCGGTAAGGCCGTATGTCTCTAATAATATTTCGCCGATCCGCCGATGACGCATGCAAAACCTCTTCCGGGTTGCTCGTTGCTGGTTGCGAGTCAATGTCATTAACTTAACAGCAATACTCGAATGACGAACATTCTATTGACGAACATTCGAATGGAACGGCAAAACAATAGATCAGTACTTCCTTGCCTTCAGGGAGTCTTTTGTTCGATTGTTCAATTATTCGATTGTTCGTCACTCGATTGTTGTTTTTTAAGATGTTCTTAAGTTAATGACATTGGGTTGCGAGTTACGAGTTGCGGGTTGCAGGTTTGGAGTTGCGGGCCTTTGGATTGTTGATTGATGCCCCGGTTAAATCCGCTCCGCTCTTCATTGGCATGAATTTAACGGGGTAAAATTGTTGATTGTCGATTGAAAAGCCAACGGGTTTCAGGTTGCGAGTCGAAGATCCCGTCTTTAGCGGGATTGCGGGTTACATCAATGCCGTACCAGGTTGGCTTGAAAGATGTTCATCTTTTATTGTTCATTTCAGTGCATCCAATCATCCTGCATCGTGCATCCTGTATCGAGTATCCCCGCTTAAAAACGGGATCTTCGACCTGCATCGTGAATCGTGCATCGTGTATCGAATCCCCAGTACCCAATACCCAATATCCAATACCAAATACCTAATACCAAATCCCCAGTTCCGTTACTCCTTCTCTTCGGGCGCTGGCGCCTTCCCCTCCCTTTTATACATCTTTATAACCCCTTCCTTGATCGTCTCGATCTGGTCTTTCTTATCCTCATAGATTTTTTTTGCCTCTGCCGGGTTTTGGATGATATGAGGGGTCAGAAAAACAAAGAGATTGGTTTTTTCTATTCTCTTGGAAGTGCCCTTGAACAACCAGCTGATCAAGGGGATATCCCCGAGACAGGGCACCTTATAATCGATATGGGTCGTTTCGTCACCTATGAGACCTCCGATGACGACCGTATTGGCATCCTTTACGATAACGGTGGTCTGGGCCAGACGTTTGTAGGTCGAGGGCGTGTTGCTTGCGACTGTTCCGATCAATCTCGATACTTCCTGAAAGATGTTGAGACGGACAAAACGCTCCTGGCTGATCTGCGGTGTCACTTTGAGGGTCACCCCTACGTCTTTGTATTGGTAGGTAGTGTAGTTCTGCTGTGCTTCTGTTATATTTGCGCTGCTGATATAGGGAACGTTTTTACCCACATATATTTCTGCCTCTTCATTATCCGTGGTCAGGATCTGCGGGGTTGAGAGGATATTAACCTCAGTATCCTGCTGGTATGCGTGGACAATGGCGGCCAGATTGGGAAACTTGACCCCGCCTATTTCAATGGCATCAGTGATAACACCGAGGGAAAACCCGCTGGTCAACGTCCCGCCTAAAGCCTTTCCGATCTTTGAGAAACCACTGGGACTTGATCCGGCAAAAACCCCTGCGTTTTTCCCATCGTATGAAAATGTCTTGATCCCCTCCCACTCCACCCCGAGGCTGAAATCCTTATCCACGTTCACTTCCATGATCAGGGCCTCGATATAGACCATCAATCTCGGGATATCCAATTTTGTTATAACCTCTTCCAGGACACGGTAATCATCTTTGGTGGCCATAATGACGAGGGAGTTTGTCGCGCTATCGGCAACGATCCGGGCCTCTTTGGAAATCAGAGCAACCTTACCTCTTTTTGCTCCGGGAGTCTTTTTTGAGGGAAGAGATGTCAGGACCTTGGTGAGGTCTTCGGCATTGGCGTGTTGCAGATAGTAGACACGAATATCCCCTTCACCCCGGGGTGGTTCCCTGTCTAAGAGTTTTACAAGCTTTTTGATTTTAACGGTATCATCTTCAGATGCCAGCAGAATCAGCGAATTGGTCCTCTCATCGGGTACGATCTTGATAACTACCACACCACGAAAGGCGCTTTTCGTCTTTACCCCCCTTTTCTGGAAGACTGTGCCTAAGGACTTTGCAAGGACGGTTGCCGTTGCGTACTCAAGCGGTACCACAGATAGCTCTTCCCCAACACCCTCCACATCGATGGCCTTTGTAATGCTGAGCAGTCGTTTTATATTGGACTGGACATCGGTGACAATCAGGGTTCGTGCGGGGGAGTAGGAGACAATTACACTGCTTTTGGATATGAGGGGTGTAAAGAGTTTTTTTAACTCTTGAGGATCGGCATATCTCAGGGGGATCAGCTGAGTTATTACCTTGTCTTCAGGCCCGATAGCGCCTTCCCGCAGACGTGTTTCGACACTCTTTGTCCTGGCGCTCACCGCCGGAACGATTTTTGTTATTCTCCCGGCAGGTACGGTGGTGTAACCATGAACCTCGAGCACCGATTCAAACACCTTGTAAGCTTCATCCTTTGAAATCTTGTTGGGGGAGACAATGGTCACCTTTCCCCTTACCGCCTTGTCTATCACAAAATTCTTTCCGGTCAGTTCACTGATAAACTTGATAAATACCTGGATATCCACATTATCAAAGTCGATAGTGACATAGGAGTCGGCCGGTTTTTCCGTATCGGTCCTTTTCTCAATGGGTGTTTTTTCCTGAGGGGGAGGCATCACCGGTAATTCCTTTGGTGGTTTGGCCCTATTCACTTCCGGAGCGGAAGCTCCTTTTTTTCGAAGCACCGGTGGGGCTGCTGTCACCGCAGGGGTGGGCACAGGGGTTTTGGGGGAGACGGCTTCCTCGGCCTTTTGCGTGGTTTGAGGGGCCACGGGTGTTACCCCTTCCTCTCCTGCGATCCGCGCCGCTCCAACGGGCGCTACGGTCACCATGAGGCAGACTGCCACCCACAGGAAACATTGCAGATATTTTGTTTTTGAATGAGTCATAATTCGGTATTAGGTATTGGGTACTGGGTACTGGGTACTGGGTATTAGGTATTGGGTCATAAGACCTAAGTTGGTTTTAAAGATGAACGTCCAGGTAAGCGAAGACTCCGACATCGAACATCGAACGTCCAGGTAAGCGAAGACTCCGATGTCAAACTTTGAATCACCATTTCCTTTTCTTTTCAGCCGTTTTGATACGCATCACAGATATCGAACCTAGTTCGCTTCGCTCATTCCGCCTATATTAAGCTTTCACATTCAAAATTCGATGTTGGACGTTCGATGTTCGATGTTCATCTTTTATTATTTTTCTTTTTCAGATGACCTATCTTCACTATTCAATCATCTATCGACAATCCCCTTAAACCCTGCCAAATTGTGTAACTTTCCGAGATCCGCATCTTCCAGCGCCCATGTCTTTACCTCCGGGTGTATCGCAACCGCCCTCTTGAGATATCTCAGGGCCTGTTCCGGGCGATCTGTCAGGGCGAAGAGACAGACGAGGTTATAATAGGGATCCACATATCCCGGCTTCAAACGAATCGCTTTTTCAAATCTGCTTCGGGCAGCAGGGTAGTTCTCATCCTTAATAAGCAGCACACCGAGGTTATTCAATGCGACGACGTATCCGGGATCGGCAATGAGCGCCTTTTCATACCACATTTTTGCCCTGTTCAGGCGACCGCCCTTATGGTCCTCCTTCCCTCGTTCATAGAGCTCCATTGCATCGGAGGTCTTTTCATGTACCGGGCGTTGGACCGGCCCTCTTTTTTTTGGTACAATATTTGTCTCGACCTGAGGGCCACTGAAATCCAACCACGAATAGGACATAAAAGCAAGAAAAAGGATTGCAAGCGATACAATAATCAACAGAATCGATTTTTTGCCAAGACCTGATTTTTTTGAACGGGACGATATTATTCCGCCATACTTTCCATAACGGTCATCCCTCTCTACCTGGGCCTTCTTCAAGGCCTGATGGATATAGCTCATGCGCTTACGCTCTAATTGAGGCCCCGGTGAAATAGAAAAAACAGGGACTTTTCACGGGGTAAAAATTGCGAATTTAGGAATTCAGGGATTGAATAAAAACATTTTTTTAAATCCCATCTGACGAAGGCGTAAGGCGCAAGGAACACAGCCAGGAATCCATCATCCTATCATCCACCCATCCTGCATCCTGTAACCCGTAATCCCGCTAAAGACGGGATCTTCGACCTGCATCCAGTACCCAATACCTAATACCCAGTACCCAATCCCTCAATCCCTAAATCCCTAAATTCCTAAATTCTAATCATTCCGTCATCTGAAAAAGCAGGGCCATGGTCCTTCGGCCGACAATACCGTCTTCATTCAGACCGAAGTCCCGCTGGAATCTTATCACTTCCCTGGAGGTCTGATCATCAAAGACACCGTTGGGTTCAACCGGGTATCCAATGCTGTCTAACACCCTCTGAATCTTTAACACCGCCGGCGACTTCATCCCGCTGCCCAAATATGTGACGCTCTCTCCGTAGGGATAAACCGCTGAAACCGTTCCGCCCCAGTGTGCCAAAATAAAATCTCTATTTACAGGGCGCCGGTTTCCTTCACCGTCTATGGCAATTACGCTATTGTACGTTACCTCACATATCAACAGGTAGCATGGTCGAGGCACAGAGAGAGGTAAAAGCCCGGAAAGCTTCACACGAAAAGGCTTCTTAAACAGTGTAAAGTATTCCGGCGCCACTCTGAAAGAAACCAGCCCCAAATCAAAATCATCTGTATTCAGGCTCTCCTTTTCCTCCTTCCCGGGCCGGGATCGGGTTTTTGCCCGGAAAAGATCAAAAAGTCCTGCAAGGCTTGATCTTTCATCTAAGAACAGGCCATCCAGGCCTTTTTGGTGCTGATTAAGGATTGCGGGGCTCTTTTCAGCCTCACGAGGAGCGGATAGTTCTGTTTTTAAAAATACCTCTAAGATATGACTTCTGAGGTTCCATCCGGCAAAAGCTGCCGTAATCATCAGCAATATTAGAAGTGTAATCGTAACCGGTGTTACGCTTCTTGACCCCCCTTCCAACATCTGCCCGGACCCTGCCCCCCCTCTCAGATCCCTGATGGCATCTTTGACCATTGCTCTCGTTATACTCTGCTTTTCACCGGTATATGCGATAAGGAGAGCCCTGTCGCAGACCGCATTGATCCTCCTCGGGTTCCCGGAGGTATACTCATAGATTTTTTTGAAGGCCCTGTTTGTAAAACCGGGATTTCCACTTCCTCCTGCCACCAAGAGACGATGGTCCACATACCCCTTCAGATCGGCAGGGCCAAGGGGCTTGAGATCGTAACGCACGGTAATCCGCTCATTCAACTGCCTTAACGATGGTGCCTCCAGAATCCCTTTCAGCTCTGACTGTCCAACGAGCACAATCTGGATCAGCTTATCCTTTTCTGTTTCCAGGTTTGAAAGCATCCGTATCTGTTCCAGCACGGTATGAGAGAGGTTTTGAGCCTCGTCAATAAGAAGGAGCGCATTGCCCCCACTGCTGAAGTTTTCTAACAGGAACTGGTTGAGCGCATCAATATAATCCTTTTTGGTCTCTGCCCCGGGGCCCATTTCAATACCGAATTCACGGTTGATTGTCTCTAAGATTTCCATATCAGAGATGAAGGAGCTGAATATCAGCGCGCTCTTTGTTTTTTCATCTATATGCTCAAGAAGGGCCCGGCAGAGAGTCGTTTTGCCGGTACCGATTCCCCCTGTTATGGCAATAAACCCCCTCCGCTCATTAATTCCATAGAGCAGATGGTCGAGGGCCTCTCTGTGATAACGACTCAGGTAGAGGTACCTCGGGTCTGGTGTCAGATTGAATGGATTTTCCTTGAAACCGAAAAAAGTTGTGTACATTTTTCTTTAGGGTTCCTGGATTGATGATTGATGATTGTTGATTGTTGATTGAAAAGAACCGTGTTGCGAGTCGAAGCCCAGAAGTCGGAGGACAGAGGTCAGAAATCAGAAATCAGAAAAACGAGTGAACAGTATTCCCGCTTTCAGCGAGACAACCCGCAACCCGTAACTCGTAACTCGCAACCTACCCAATAACGTCCGGATCTCAATTTCCAGTTTCAAGTTTGATGGTCTCGTAAAAAGTCAAAAATGACCCGTTTTTGTCATTCCCGCGAACGCGGGAATCCAGGAAAATAAACCACTTGTGGACTCCCGCGTCCGCGGGAGTGACGACCTCGGAGACTTTTTACGAGACCATCAAGTTTCAAGTTTCAAATTTTCGGTAACCCTTGAACCTCTTTGAACCTTGAACCTTTTATCATCTACTTAAAACGATAATTTATGGTTTTAGGTTTGCCCCCGCGGCTTATTTCCATTGAAAGAGGCGCCCCCGATTCCAGGGCCTGATAAAAAGAAAAAGCATCTTCCGGGGTATTTATCTGTTTGCCGTTTATGCTCTTGACAATGTCACCTCTCCTGAGCCCGAGTTTGGTAAAAAACGAATTCGCCTTAATATAGCTGAGAGCAAAACCGTCAGGCTTGCCATCCTTCAAATGTGGGCGAATCCGGGCCTGGGTCAACAGCTTATTGATATTTTTGAGGGAGTCTTGAATGTCTGATCGCGCTACAGTTAAAGTGTCTCCACTCTGAACCGGCTTCACAGAGGAACTCGTACGACCCCCTTTCTTTGATTCAGGTACCTCCATCGACAGGATCTCATCTTTATCACCAACCCGCAAGACCACCTTCCCCCACAGGATTTTCTTGACAACCGCATTCTGGACAGCGTCTCCCACCCTGTAGAGGCCCTGTGTTTTCCTTCCGGTTTCCTCAATAACAGCACGGGCATTTTCCTCGGAACCGGTAACCGTCCCTAACAGAGAGATTTTGAGAGAGGTAGGCTCGAGGGCCTCGATCTCCTCTGTTTCCATATCCATAGGTTCCACATCACTGGTGGCTTCATCGGACGAGCCGAATAGATTTCGATCGACTATCACGTCGAAACTGTTCAATGGTTGGGGAACATAATGGGCTATACTCGGCGTTCTGACCTCTGCTATCTCCACTGAACTGATCTCTGTAAGCCGGAAAGATATGGTTCTGTAAAATATGTCTACACCAATATATATGAGGATAGAGAGGGCAACCAGATTAAATACAACGTGGTAAAGATTTTTTTTCATGATCCCAACGGGTTACGAGTTTACTGTATTGAAAGATGAACGTCCAACATCGAACATCGAACGTCCAGGTAAGCGAAGACTCCGACGTCGAATGAAAAATCAATGTTGAATTACAAATGATTATTGCCTTTTTTTCAGCCATCCAGCGGCCAACACCCAGTTTCAAGTTTCAAACATCAAGCATCCAGAATCAAGCATCCAGTATCCCCGCTTAAAAACGGGATCTTCGACCTGCATCCTCCATCCTGCATCGTGCATCCTGCATCGTGTATCTTGTATCCTGCATCCTCCATCGTGCATCCTGTATCCCCGCTTAAAAACGGGATCTTCGACCTGCATCCTGCATCGTGCATCCAGCACCCAAAATCATCCCTGCAGAAACTTAAATTCAGGATCCCTGAAGGTCCCCCTGATAACAAATGAACGTTGTAAGTTTTTCAGGCTTCGTCTCAGGAATTTGAGAGAATTAGAGTCTCCTTTTAAATTCCCAAACAATCCTCCCAATGGCTCGATGGTTCCTCTCAAATCAAGTCTGCTTGCCGGGATATCATTGTTCAGGGTAATGGTTCCCGATAATTGGCCCTTAACAGCGGGGCCCTGGAGACCAACATCAGACAGGGTCATTTTTTTGTTCTTGAGCTTCATTTTCATGGAAAGCCTGTCAAACTGCAGGGATTCAAACCCCAAAATGGGCTGAAGGAGCTGCACACTCCCCCCTGAAATGTTAAGAACTGCCTCTCCAGCACCCGCTATTAAATTATTATACTGTCCAGTGTAGACAATGTCGCCCCCCAAAACCCCTGACACATCCCGGCCGATAAGCGGGGAAAGATAAGGATGACGACCAATACGGAGATCTCTCATCTGCATTGTGGCCGTAAAAGAGTCCATGCGTTCCTGGTCCTCAAACCGAACATTTCCATTTATATTTCCGTCATAGGCATGAACGTTAAAATGATATACCTGGGTCCCATGCAAAAATGCCCATGCTTCCGGTCTTAAAGACAAATTCTTCACGCTCAGCAGAGGCTTTTGAGGCGCCTTCTTGAAGGACATCTTTGCGCCAATAAGGTTTACGCTCAGAGGAAAACCAGGACGTAGACTCTCTAATGAGAGGAGGATGCGGGGATTTGCCTTAGAAACAGCTGACTCTAAATAAGCAGCTATACTTTCTGAGGGGAACCGGTAATATAAAAGCGCGACTGTCAACAGAACACAGTAAAGAAGATACCCGATCCAGTTTCCTTTTTTCCGGATTGCTTTTTTCATCCCATCAATCCCTCAATTCAATTTTCAATCGTAATCACCTGCATGACTGCATCTAAGTATCCCGCTGCACCCTTGTTATCCTTGATGGAGATTCTCTTTATGCTTACAACATTTTCCGGGGATTCGATAAGATAAAGATAATCCACGAGCTGCTTTAAATTTATCTTGTCTAATTTCATTTCAACCATCGATTCTTTAAATCGGCCATTGGTGCGGGAGGCCGAAGGTTTCATGTATTTTATATGATTTTTCACCCTTGCCTTGCCTGCCGTCTGCTCAAGAAAGGAAAACAGGGTAAAGCTCTTAATACGACCCTTGAGATATCTCTGTATCCCGTCAGCCCCCCTCTTATAAGATTCGTATTCGCTTCGCAACCTCACGATCTCTTTCAGCCCGGCCCTTTTTGCATCTATCCCTCTGCGTATAACTTCGCGTTTATCAAAAAAGGGGAAGATGATAAACTGAAACAGAACAAAAACTGCGATGAAGCAAGCGGCTAAGGATACAAGAATTTTTTCTCTTCTTCCGAGTTTCATAATTCGTAACCATTCATGGGTTCAGGGTTCAAGGTTCAGAGGTTAACCCTATCGATTGTGTTCATCCTAATCATCCAATCCAGTATCCCCGCTTAAAAACGGGATCTTCGATCTGCATCGTGCATCGTGCATCCAATCCCTCAATCCCTAAATTCCCCAATCCTTAAATTCACTGTTTTCTCTCTATTCTTATCTCAAATCGGACACCTTTTCCTGTACGGTCAAGGTTGGCAGAACTGATAGTAACCCCGCTGAATTGAATAGAAGATTCCAGGTTGTTTTTTATCCTGTCAACTTCGTTGAACGCATCGGTCTTGCCACTGATCCTCACTGTTTCCGTATCAATAACCATACGATTGACATGAACATTCAAGGACGCAGGGATGCGCTGGGAGATCTCTTTAAGCAGATCGAGGATCTTTTTGCTTGTGCCGGCTTCAGGTCTTAATGAGGTCGATTGCTTCAGTTCCTTGACTTTCACCCTCAACTGCTGCACCGGATCAACGATTCTCGTCACCTCGGGGAGAGTTTGCTTGAATACAGATATTATTTCCCTGTTCAATATCTTGTATTCCTTTTTCAATGTATAATAATCAATTACCATATCAGCCGCCAAAAAAGAAAAA
Source organism: Candidatus Desulfacyla euxinica (assembly GCA_014382715.1). Taxonomy (GTDB): domain Bacteria; phylum Desulfobacterota; class DSM-4660; order Desulfatiglandales; family Desulfatiglandaceae; genus Desulfacyla; species Desulfacyla euxinica. The sequence continues at coordinate 26,643 of JACNJD010000214.1, forward strand.
ATCAGAAAAAGAAAACCTGCCATCTTTGGCGCCGCTTTTTTTAGCCCAAAATAGCCCCTTTTGCGCTCAAACTCCTCTCTCCTGAAATTGAAACCCTCCCCCCTCCTGGTATTTCTGAGCGCTAAGGAAAGTGGGCCATTCATTAGGGCAGGAGACCAGTCCCTGACAATATTTCCTTCTAGCCTGATCTTTTTATCGTTACTCATATCAAGCTGTTCTGCCGGCATGCCAAGGAATTGGCTCAACAGGCCCTCAGCATTAGGAGCCAAGGACCCTGCTCCGGTAAAGAAGAGTTTTTCCGGGCCAGAGAGAGTATCCTTCTCGGAGGCAAAGGCGTGCACTGTACTCCGAATGGTGGTGCTGATGAATTTGAAACATGCTTCGACCTCTTCGGGGGGAGGTGCCCCCAAATCACTACTGGTGCCGTTTTCCTTTGGGGTGGATTGAATGATGGAGGCATTGTTGGAGCCAAATACCCGAATCAGGGCAATGCTTCTGTTCAAACACAGGACCATGGTATTGCTTGTCTCGCCAATCTCTAACAAAAGGATGTGTTCAGGTGTTCCCGGCTGCCTCAACAACCAGGAGGCCAAAGGTGAGCATCTTATCTCTAACGCATCCGGATCAATCCCGTTTCGTTGCAATGTATCTAAATATTCTGAAACAAACCTCCTGTTACATGAAGCAGCTAAAACTTCACCCCTGGCCAGGCCATCTGTTATAATAAAATCTATCAGCAGATCCTCTATCTGAAATGGCAGCATATTCTCCATTTCAAATGGTAGGGCCTGTCTGATTTTCTTAACGTCCTTAAAGGGCATTTGAACATTTCTGAATGAGACGTGGTCTCCGGGGATTGTGGCGAGATATCTATCACTCTTCAGAACAGGAGAACCGGACAGGGATTCCAGTGCCTCGTTCAGCCCTCCATCTTCAATCGCGACCCTGGCCCAGGAAAGGATCTGGGGCCCCTTTAGCCCGGTCTTGACCTGGACAGCTATAATCTGATTCCCGGTTATATCAATACCTGTAATCTTACCCTGCATTATTCAACTTTCCAGGCCAATACCTGAACCGGCTTTTCGCCTTCCCTTTTGATTATCGCTGCCACCTTTTTAATCATAGCCCCAGAAATACCTGCTGACTCTATCTCAAAATAAGGGCTTGAGGTTTTGATCAGGTCAGATTCGATTGTCGTATCTGCCATCCCCGGGACCTTTCGGTACCAAAGAGGATCTTTCAGGTCATTCCCTTCATCAAGACGATATTCGATCATATCGCTAACCATTTCCATATCAATATCATCGGAAAGAGAGCTCAATACCAGGGGATCAGCCGTATTAATATTGATCTTGCCATCCCCGTAAACAGTCAGGTAATTCGAAATGCCGGGCACATGTTCATTGCCATGAAAAAGTTCCTTTGTTACGCCCTTTATAAGGAGCATTTGACCTAACGATTCAATGGGTCCATTTTTGCAGGAGTAAGGATTTTCTAAAGACTGATAATAGCCATTTTCCGCCCCAAAACGAGTCACATCATCGTCCGGGTCAATCCAGTCCTTTATGGCATCTATCAGATTTCCGACCTCCTCGGAATCAACCTGAAACTGTTCGGAGCTCAGCAACCTCATAAGGACCATTTTCTGTGCTTCATTATATTTCCCATCGTCAGTAATCAGCCGGTTAACCTGGATTTTCCCGGAAAGATCTGAAATTTCTACCTGAAAATGTCCGTTTTCAAACATGGTGATGGAATTAGAAGACAGCTCTTTTGAATTGGCCCAGGCCTCTTGCAGGGAATCAGAGTCGCTTGAAGAGGAGTCTTCAGAGAGGACCGCGAGGGCACAATTAACTCCTGATCGCGCAATAGACCTGAGCCTTATGCCATCACGGAGGTTTGAGGATGAGTAGAGGTCAGACCACATGGAGTTATTAAACTGTAGCGTCATCACGACTACCAAGCTGACGATCAGGATCGTGAGGATCAAGGCAAAACCCCTGTTGTCTTTGAGAATAGATTTCATTTCCCATCAAATCCGCAATCCGAATCTTCAATTTCTCTGTTCAATCCGCAATCCAAAATCCAGACTCTCACCCTCCCATCGGAATCTCAACACCTGTCATGAATTTATAAGGCGTATCCGGGTTGGTGCTGTCTGCAAATTCCATGGAGATGGAAACCCTTGAGGGGAGCTTTCCTTTTGATTCTCCTTCTCCGGAATCCCAGGTTTCGTGGGCCTCGCCCTCAGAATCATAATAGGTAAAGCCGATAGATGAAAGCCCCTCGCAAAGGAGCAGCCCTCCACTCTCCGCATCCGGTCTTTCATGCGATAAGAGTGTGTCAGAGCGATAAAGTTCCAGGAGGCCCTCCCCGTCTCTTGCTGTTACATAATAGACTATTTCAGTCGGTTTGGCGACAGGTTCTTCTTCTGAAAAGGTAAGATGTGCAAGAGATAAGAACCTTAAAGTCCCATAACTCCGGCCCATCAGCTCCTTTTTCTCTCCCACCAACATAACCATTGCGGGGTTAGCCTTGTCAGAACCGGGGGTGTGCTCCACATTAGCGATATACGCAGACTCCAGGTCCTCAGAGATCCTTTCCAAGGCAATACCGGCCATTTCACAAATATCTGCCCGGGATTCGGACTCATCTATTATCCTGAAAGTCCCTGTATAAGCAGTGAATATTGCCGAAGCAACAAGTGCAAACATGAATATGGCAATAAGGACCTCGAGAAGGGTGAAGCCTCGCGCAAAGGCGCAAAGGCGCAAAGAAAAACGCTGGGGGAAAATTTCATGCTTTCCTATCATCCATCGTCCATCCTGTATCCTGAATCTTGCATCGCGTATCCTGCTACGGAAAAAATCGATATAACCTGAGGCGATATCGGTAGAGCTCATCCGCTCCCCAAAAGACCTCCAGGTCGATTTGTTTCAGACGGTTTGAAATCTTTTCAGCCCCGTCAAATAGAACCTCGTTCACCGACAATTGCCATGTGTAACCGGGAAACTCATCTCCAAAATCGCCAGAATCGGAGTTGAGATCCCCCTGGTCTTTGACCGCTTCTATTTCAGCCATTTTTCCCTGAGCCAGAAGGGCAGCGGTCCTGTTAAATCTCGATTCACCGGATAGAGAAAGTCCCTGAGACTGGGAGCCTAAGACCGCCATAAAGGCAATGGCGATAATAGCCACAGCTATCATCACCTCAAGAAGGGTAAAACCGCGGGAAATTTGAAACTGGAAATTTGAAACTTGAAACTTGGAATTCATCAAGGATAAACCCCCAATCGCATCCACAGATCCGGATAAACCGGAAAAGTGCCTGAAATGCCTAAAGTGAGCTAAAGTGCCTAAAATTGATGTTTGTTTTTTTATTCGATGTTGGAGTCTTCGCTTACCTGGACGTTCATCTTCCCCCAGAAACCAGTAACGAGCAACCAGCAACGAGTATCCAGTATCCCCGCTTAAAAACGGGATCTTCGACCAGCAACCCGCAACTAATACCTAATACCCAGCACCTAATACCCAATACCCAGTACCCAATACCCAATACCTAAATCCCTCACTCAAACTCCACGTACTTATTAATAACTTTGACCTTACCCAAAAAAGGGCTCAGTTCCAGGGTAAGCTTTCTGCCATCTTCGGAACTCAAGTGTATGGCTGACTTCTGTGTATAACCCCTGCGGGTAAAGCTGATCCGGGTCTCCCCTTCCACCATCTTTCCCTCGCCTTTTATCCAGACATCATCAATATGAATATCGGCAGGCAAATTCCACCCCTCTTCCCTCGCAACTGTCCTTTCTTCATCGGTCATGGACCCATAACTTACCCAGAACCTGTTGGCATTAAGGTCAAAATGAAGAACATAATCCCTTTGTTCCCTAATCGCCTCGTTTCTCAAGTTGCTGATTATACCCATCATCTTGCGTGCAGCGCTCTTCAGGTTGTCTGACAGCAAAGCATTTCGAAGCCGGGGGGCGGCTAAGGTCAGCACCAGCCCGATCAGAACAATTACAACGATGAGTTCCACAAGGGTGTAGCCTTTTTTGTCGAAGAACATAAACCCTCCTGGTCCATGCAACCCCGGCCAAGTGGTCAACCCGTAACCCGTTTGCTTTTCAATCATCAATCGACAATCCAAAGGCCCGCAACTCGTAACCCGCAACTCGCAACTCGTTGGCTTTTCAATCAACAATCATCAATCAACAATCATCAATTGAAAAACCCGCTAATCCAGTTCCCAGCTATTGATATCCTTGTCTTTGCCCTCTCCGCCTGCCTCGCCATCAGCGCCATATGAGATGAGATCATAATCCCCATGAACACCCGGACTGAGATAGATATATTCATTATCCCACGGGTCTTTGGGAACCTTCCCCTTTTCCAGGTAACCTCTTTCTCTCCAGGCCCTGGGAAGTTCCCCCACAGTAGGAAGTTCCACAAGGGCTGAAAGACCCTGTTCCGTGGAGGGATATGCACCATTATCCAGCTTATACAGCTTTAGAGCGGTCTCCATGCTTTCTATCTGAATCTGGGCCTTCATCTGTCTGGCCTCTTCAGGCCTCCCCATAATTCTCGGAATAATAAGCCCTGCCAGTACCCCGAGAATTACAATGACCACCATTAACTCGATCAGTGTAAAACCGCCGTTACTTCTTTTTCGTCCATGCATATTGTTTCCTCCATTAGTACCTTATCACCAAGTTTTCTGTCACAAAAAACAAGAAAATCGTTATGTGGTATCAGTTATCAGTTATCAGTTGTCAGTTATCAGTTATCAGTAAAAGCATATCAATATTAATCTATCTTCCTTAGGGATTTGCTG
>JACNJD010000229.1 GCA_014382715.1 Candidatus Desulfacyla euxinica
TTTCTGTGCTTCTTGGCAGGCAGGACGGTCGAATCCCTTGACTACATATTACCTAAGTCCCTTGGTCTGACTTATCGCGAAGGCCCGCCCGCCTCGCCTGTCATGTACGGAAACGGACATATCGCAAAAGCTCGGAAATGGCGGGCAGGCCTTGTGAAATCAATCCCATATAAAATGTCACGAAGTTCCTTAACTTTAGGCACTTCAAACTTTAGTCACTTTAGGCACTTGAATCAGTGTATTTTCCAGGACCAAAAAAACAAGCCACCTTCTCTGCGAGTGCTAATTTGACTGTTTATTTCTCACTCCATCTCTTCCATCTCTTTCATAAGGCGCCTTTTCCTCAATATTAACCTTATGGCCGCGTAAATGGTGATAAGGGCAGCAAAGGCAAAAAGTATCTCATAGAGATTGTAACTGAGATATGTAAACCAGGTCATCCTTCTTCTGAGAGCCTCGTGCCATCCCTCCTCCAGGTCCCCAAGGGGTATGGAGCATGATCTCAAAACAGCAGCATGCACATTTTCGCCTCTTTCCATATGCCCTAAGATCTCAAGCACACCCTCTTTTCCAAATTTGCCGATGATGTGGTCTAAAAAGCTCCTGCTCTCCTCATAGGCCAATATCAGATCCTGCTCGCGGCGTGGAAATCCTCTATCTAATGAACCAAGGGGAATAAATTGCCCCCCGAAAGCTGCTTTGTTCAGGAGGGACCGCTTTTGATCCAATATGATATCTCCTACGCCGTCGCTCACCCATTGAGCAACACCCTCATCAAGCCACCTTGGGACATTTGCGTTTTTAATGTGCCGATGAAGCAGGAGATGACATAGTTCATGCTTAAAGATATTTCTAAGACTGAAAGTATGGGCACTCATCTTTGAGTAATCGATTACGATGAGATCTTTTTCCGGAACAGCAAACGCCACGGTAAGCGGACTCTGAATCATCTGCTGAAACTGTCTGGTATCTCTGATCAGAAGTATGGACGGGGTTAAATTCAAATCCCACCCAAAGATATTTTCCAGCTCTGCCCTGACCTCCGGATATATTTCTGCCAATTCTCTTGCGACCGGCTCATGAGGAGATTCAAAAAGGACTTTGATTCCACCCTCTTCGAGGAGATAAACCTCCTCTGCACCGAGGGATACCACAAAAAAGATCAGGAAGGCCACCGGAAATAGAAGGGCGATATTCCGGATTGTTGATTGTTGATTGTCGAAGACCCCGTCTTTAGCGGGGTTGATTGTTGATTGCCGGTTTCGCATTTTCGTATTTGTTCACGGATTCAAGTAAAAAGCAAATAATCTTGAAAAAGGATCATGCATACAATAAGATCTCAAGAGATTTCTCAGTAAAATTGAGCCCCGTCTGAGCCGGGACCCAACCACTTAACCATGTCTGCAACACAGGAGAATCTGTTGGAAATAAACGGTGTCCTTACTGGACTTGACTGCATAGAGTTAGAAAAATGGAAAAAACTGAAAGACCACAGGCTGGGTCTCCTTGCCAACCAGGCCTCAGTAAATCAGAAATTAAGCACCGCAAGGGAGGTCATCTCACACCTATTCCCCGGCCAATTAAAGGCCCTTTTCGGCGCTCAGCACGGCTATGGGGGCGAAGACCAGGACAATATGGTGGAAACCCCCCATTTACATGATGAGACATTGAAAATTCCCGTATTCAGCCTTTATGCGGAATCGAGACATCCGTCTTCCACCATGTTTGATCTGATTGATACCCTGATCATAGATCTTCAGGATGTGGGCACCAGGGTTTACACCTTTGCCTCCACCATGCTCAACTGCCTCAGGGCAGCGGCAGAATACGATAAAAGGGTGGTTATTTTAGACCGCCCCAACCCGTTAGGGGGAGACGTGGTGGAGGGAAATCTGCTACAGCCGGAGCTATATTCATTTGTCGGGCCTTATAGCTTGCCCATGCGCCATGGTCTGACAATAGGAGAAATGGCCCTGATTTTCAACCATCTGTTTGAGCTTGATTGCGACCTGGAAATCATACCGATGCAGGGCTGGCACCGGAGCATGTTATGGAATGAGACCGGGCTAAGATGGACCATGCCATCTCCTAACATGCCTTTGTCGCAAACCGCTCAAGTCTATCCGGGCCAGGTGATCTGGGAAGGAACAAATCTTTCTGAAGGAAGAGGAACATGCCGGCCGTTCGAGATCTTTGGAGCGCCTTTTTTAGAAGCTAAGGCCATCAAACAGGTTTTGGATCCGGGTGCCGGGACGGGCTGTTATCTCCAGGAGTACCAGTTTCGCCCGACATTCCATAAATGGGCAGGAGAGCTCTGCCACGGGTTCATGATACACATTCTTGATCCACACGCTTATCAACCCTATTACACCTCCATTGCCCTTTTGAAGACAATCATGGAACTCCACGGAGGGGATTTTGCGTGGAAACAGCCTCCCTACGAGTATGAATACAAAAAAAAGCCCATTGATATGATCATGGGCAATTCATCTTTGAGGCGTGGTCTCGAGTCTGGCAAATCCCTTCATCTTATAAGGGAGGACTGGTTGCCAGAACTCGAATCCTATTCTGGCTGGAGAAAACCCTATCTCCTTTATTCGTGATTACAGAGATCGTCACATAACTTGGTCCCGCCTCTGGCGAACCTTACTATTTCTCTCCACCGATCCACCTGTCAATTGCATCTTTATCGAACCGCCACACTCTGCCGATCCGGATAGCAGGGATTTTACCTTCCGCTGCATATTTACAGATTGTGATTTCATGTAATTTCAGATATTTTGCGATTTCCTTAGTAGTCATAATCTTTGGCATAGCACACTCCTCTATATTTTGATTTATCCGACGGATTTCCCAATATGTGAAATAATGTCAAATAACTATTGAGTGCTAAGTTTAATACCGAAAAACTTTAAAGTCAATAAAAAACCTGTTAATAATGAATACTACATAAAAATATCTTAACTTTATAACATTTATCTATATTTTGCTGTTCCAGGCTCGTTTCTACCAAACAAAAAGAAGAAACTGCCATGAGATTCAAAAAAATCATCTTCCTCATAATCCTGATCCTTTTGCAGGGATTTTCTCTATCCTTAGCCTCTTTTGCATTTCATAGGGTCGTATCCGTCTATGACGGCGATACCGTTCTTCTCAAAAACGGGGCCAAGGTTCGATATTTGGGGATCAACACTCCCGAGATCGACCATGAAGGAAATAAGAGTGAGTTTATGGCCCATACAGCAAAAGATTTCAACCAAAAACTGGCAAACGGCGCGCTGGTCAGACTTGAATTCGATCTGGAAAAAAAAGACAGGTACAAGCGAGTCCTTGCTTACGTTTTTCTACAAAATGGGGATATGGTCAATGCGCTTTTAGTCCGGAAGGGGCTTGCCTATGTCATATCAATCAGGCCTAATCTGAAATACAGAGACCTATTGCTTGAATGCCAAAGGAAGGCGATAAAGGAAAGCGTTGGAATCTGGAGCAATCTTTTGAGGGACAAAGGAGAAAACTGTCTTGGAAACAGGAGGTCCTATCGCTTTCATCGACCTGATTGTCATTTTGCCATGAAAATATCCCAGAAAAATCTTATCAAATTCAGATCCATTTATGATGCATTTTGGGAGGGTTACAGTCCTTGCAAGAGGTGCAGACCAACTGTAAGTCGTTAATCACACCGGCTATTTAATTGTCCTGAGCTTTGCTTTGGCGATCTTTGCTTCGCTTGATTTGGGGTATTTTTTGATAAGTTTTTTTAGAAGAAGTCTTGCGCTGGTCTTATCTTTTATTTCATAAAAGGCCAATGCTTGGCGAAGAATAGCGTTAGGCACTTTGTTTCCCTTTGGGTATTTCTTTATCACACTCTGGAAGGCCAGGATCGCCTGTTCATACTGCTTTAGGGCCATATAAGATTCCCCTATCCAAAACTGGGCATTGTCAGCCAATTTTGATTTGGGGAATTTCTTGATAAAATTCTTGAAGCCGGCAATAGCCTCCTCGTATTTTTCTTGCCTATAGAGCCCGAGGGTCAGATTATATAGTCTTTCTTCAGGAGATTCCTCAGGTTTCTTAACCTCCAGGACAGGTTTTTTGGCAACCTTAGCTTGAGGCACTGGCATCTGAGCGACCGCGGGTGTCTTACCAAGGTCTTGTCCCTGCTGTTGCAAATCTATTTCAATACCAAGATATGCATTAATCCGGTTCATTTTCAATTCTAATTCGGAGATGCGGTCTTTCAGATCGGTTATAGTTGAGTTCATATCATCCTGGGTAGTGGTATCTCTTTCAATAGCACGCCTCACAAGATGGTTGTTTTCATCCAACCGGCCTGAAACGTTTCGCATTTCCTCCCTGATCTTATCGATTTCAATGGCTGTTTTTGCCTGTTGCTCACGGGTTGCAACCAGTTTTGAATCCAGTTTGCTTTCTGTTGTTTCCTGAAGGCTGTTAACCCTCTTGTTGAGGGCCACAATTTGATCGTTATGATATTGAAAATCGTCATCGGTGACGCAGGAGGAAAACAAAAGAAGGGAACCAATAATTATCCCTGATTTAATGACAAAATGTTTTATTGAGATAAAATTTCCCATATCTCCCCGTTCTGCAGGCCTCGTTGAGTGGTTGAATAGTTGAGAAGTTAAGTCGTTATTACTATTCGAATTCATACCCTTTTCCAAAAACTGGGCATCTGATAGAGTTGAAATCCCGCCTATCTAGGGCGCGATTAATTTCACATACTTGTTTTGCAACCCAACGACTCAACCACTCAACTATTGGACAATCCCCGTCTTATCGAAATAATTTAAAGGTGTCTCGCCTGTTGACGGCCCAGGCAACCTCGTTATTTGCAGGATCTGCCGGTCTCAATTCCCCATAGCTGATAGTTTTGATCCGATCAGAGGATATCCCTAACGCAACAAGATATTGTTTTGCAGATTCAGCTCTTCTCTCTCCGAGAGCAAGGTTATATTCTTCGGTCCCTCTATTATCACAATTGCCTGCAATAAGAAGTGCGTAAGAAGGATTATAACGGAGGAACTCGGCCTTTTTCTTCAGGGTCTGTTGCGATTCAGGCACCAAATTTGATTTATCGAAATCGAAATAGATATTCGAAGCTTCAAAAGCCTGTATCTTTCTGGCAAGCTCCGGGGGCACATCCTTGACTATCTCCACTACAGTTTCTTTTGGCGCCTCCTTTACAACTACAACCTCCTCGACTTGTTCAGCAGACGGTTTAACCGCTTCAGAGATGTTAACCTGTTTTTTTGCGCACGATGTGACAAAAAACAATACCGAGCAAACAAAAGCCATGGCAATTAAGCCATTCATCACTTTTTTTCCCATACGCCCTTTACCTCCTGGTTTTCATGGTTTATGCCAAATAAGATATCAAAATACCGACCGTCCTTAATAAGCAAGGAGTACAGCCTTCCACAGAAGATTGAGTCTCCATATTTGCCTGAAATGGCTGCCAGTAGCAAAAACAGCAGCGCAATAAATTTGTCATGTAACATTTCCTTTTACTTATTTCAAGTGTCTATGCACATATTTTTGTTTTTTTCACCTTTGATAAGTTCGTAAAAAGTCTCCAAGGCCGTCACTCCCGCGAAAGCGGGAGTCCAGAAGTGACTGATTTCCCTGGATTCCCGCGTTCGCGGGAATGACAAAAACAGGTAATTTCTGACTTTTTACATGGGCATCACCTTTAACCCTTTGAAAATCTGCCAAAAAGCCCAATGACCCGTGATGCTTTTTGCCAAAAGGCTCAATTATGACGTTCTTCTGATCGATTATGAGATTAGGTTTGTGGAGAGACCGTGCGATAAATTATTCAGGTGCCCAGGACGGCGCTGTTTGATTCCCTTTACCGGGAATGATTCTCCTCTGGTTCCGTCCATTGGCATTCATTATATATATCTGGTAACGGCCGTCCCTGTTAGAGCTGAACATCATATACCTTCCATCAGGGGACCAGCAGGGGTCTTCATTATTCCCCTCGTTCTCCGTTAGCCTTCTCAATCCGCCCCCGACCGGGTCAATAGTACATATATCAAAACGCCCCCCTTTCATAGACGCAAAGGCGATCTGATCACGAGACGACCAGGAGGGGGAGGTATTGTACCGCCCTTCGTAGGTCAACCTCTCCACACTCCCGGTTCCAATACCGAGGATGTAAATCTGAGGAGATCCTGATCGGTTAGATACGAATGCTATCTTGTCCCCGTCCGGAGAGAAGGCAGGCGAAACATCGATCCCCCAGTGTT
>JACNJD010000355.1 GCA_014382715.1 Candidatus Desulfacyla euxinica
CAGTTGCTAAATATCGAGAGTCAATGGCAATCCTTCCGTCGAGAAAGCGCAAGGATCCGTTGCTGAAGTTGACCTCATTAAAAATGTGACGTATTGGAATGTGTCGCTTTTATGGGGATTTGGAGGTTATTCTTAGGATGACCCTGGTCATGCTTCGAACAGGGTAAGCCTTTGACAAACGGGCATCTATTGCCTTACACTTACCATCTGGAGGAAGCCTTATGGATATTACGGTAACATTCAGACACACAGAGCCCATAGAGAGTCTAAGGACATACGCAGAGGAGAAAGTGTCGAAGATTGAGAAATACCTGGACGTCCCCCTGGATGCCCACATTGTACTGACAGTTGAAAAGTTTAGACATATGGCCGACGTGTCTCTCAGAGTAAACGGAACCCCAATAAAAGCGGTTGAAGAGACTGGGGACATGTATTCGGCCATTGACCAGGTTATGGATAAGATTGAGAACCGGGTCAAGAAACATATCTCCAAGATAAGAAACCATCGACAGGAAAACGCAAAGGGTGAATCAGATTCAGCTAACGATGAGGAAAATGATACCACTGATGCAGTTCAGGATGGGCCAGTAATTGAAGTGGAAGAAATGGTTGCCAAACCTATGGATCCGGAAGAGGCAGCCATGCAGCTCAATTTGTTGAAACAGGATTTCCTGGTCTTTAGAAATGCCAAATCAAGAGAAATTAATGTTATTTACAATCTGGCCAACGGCAATCTAGGATTGATCATGCCAGGTTGATTAATGTCAGAACAAAATATCATGTTCTGACTCCGGACCGCGAATTTTGCAACAATTGCCAGTAAAAAATATTTTTGCTGGCGCATCATTATTTGACGGTTTTGTAAATAGTCTCCAAGACCGTCACTCCCGCGAACGCGGGAGTCCAGAAGTGATTGATTTCCCTGGATTCCCGCTTTCGCGGGAATGACAAAAACAGGTGATTTCTGAATTTTTTACATAGGTGTCATTATTTGACTTACTGGTTATGCGATGAAACTTTCTGACATTATAGAAATTGATAATATTGTACCTGAGCTTAGCGCTAAGGATAAAAAGGGCGTTTTGGGAGAATTAGCTGAAGTCATTTCTACGCATGATCCAAGCATTGACAAAGGGCTGATTGTCAAGGTCCTTGTGGAGAGGGAGCAACTTGGGAGCACGGGCATAGGTGACGGTGTTGCTATTCCCCACGGCAAGCTAAACTGTGTCAGGCATCCTATTATATCATTCGGGAGGAGTAAAGAGGGTCTCGATTTCGACTCTATGGATGGGCAGCCTGCTTATCTCTTCTTCCTTCTTTTAGCCCCTGAGAATTCTTCCAGTGTACACTTGCAGGTTCTGACCAAGATAGCAAGAATTTTGAAAAACAGCGCTTTCCGGAAAGAACTGATGCGGGCCCAGACTAAAGAAGAGCTTTACGAAACGATTATTCAAGCGGATGGAGAGGCTTAATTGATACCCATGTAAAAAGACCTTTTTACATGGATTCAGTCCCGCGCATCGCGGGATAGGGATTGAAGGATTACGAATTATTCTTGATTATTCCTGCAGGAATAGTCGAAATTCTTTCTAATGAGGTTTAAATACTCGACGAGGTTTGTATTTGCCAATGATTGGATTGTTAATCATATCTCACTGCGATCTGGGAAAGGAATTTCTCAATGCCGCTGAACTTATTATGGGAAAGCTCGAAGCAGCTGATTCTATTTCCATTACCCAGACAACGGAGAGTAAAGAAATACTGAATGAGATTTCCGAAAAGATAAATGCCCTGGATCAAGGGCAGGGAGTCTTGGTGCTTACCGATATGTTTGGCGGAACCCCTTCCAATTTAAGCCTTTCCTTCCTGAATGAGGAGATGGTCGAGGTCTTGACAGGAGTTAACCTCCCGATGGTTATTTCCGTTGCCAAGGACCGGGATCGTCTGACCTTAAGTGATTTAGGTGAAAAGGCCCAGCAGGCAGGTAAACAGAGCATCACTTTAGCCGGAAAATTACTGAAGACCACATGAGTTCCCTTGTAGAAGTAACCGGGGATAATTTTCCGACATTTCAGTGGGATATATTAGAGATTGAAAGGACCTCTTTCCCTTCCCCATGGGATTTGAAGTCTTTTTCAAGTGAGATCGATCGATCGATTTCTCACCTTTGGACACTCTTGATTGATGAAGTATTAAAGGGATATATCTGCTTTTGGATTTTTGCTAATGAGACCCATTTGATGAATATAGCCGTTCATCCCGAATGGCGAGGGAAGGGATTGGGGGAGGGGCTATTGTGTAAGATGATTGAAGTTGGAATTTCTGAAGGGGCTAAAACTGCATGGTTGGAGGTCAGGCCCTCAAATCTCGTGGCGAGGTCTCTTTATGAGAAGGCAGGTTTTAAGGAGGTGGGGTTTAGGCCTCGTTATTATAAAGAAACGAATGAGGACGCTATTATTATGTCCTTGCCTCTTTTGAGTGCCTAATCCAGGATCAAAACAAGATATAACAATAAGGAGGTAAGAGATGTCTTTAAAAGTGGGTATAAACGGCTTTGGGCGTATCGGCAGGATGATTTTCAGGGCAGGGATCAATAATCCCGCAATTGAATTTGTGGGCATAAATGATCTCACTGACCCTGCAACTTTAGCCCATCTGTTAAAATACGACTCCGTGCATGGCGTTCTTGACGCCGAGGTTTCAGCCACGGATAATGCCCTTATTGTTGACGGGAAAGAAATTGAGATATCCTCAGAAAGAGACCCAGCGAATCTGCCGTGGAACAATCTCGGTGTTGAAACTGTATTTGAGTGCACCGGACTTTTTAGAGACAGGGAGAAGGCTTCCGGGCATTTAGCTGCCGGTGCCAAAAAGGTGATCATTTCAGCGCCGGCCAAAGGAGCTGATCTCACGGTGGTGATGGGGGTGAATCAGAACGAATACGATGCCTCTGAACATCATATTGTTTCCAATGCTTCATGCACAACCAACTGTCTTGCTCCTCCCTGCAAGGTGCTCTTAGATCATTTCGGGATCAGAAAGGGATTGATGACAACGACCCATGCTTACACCGGGGATCAGCGAATCCTGGATTTCCCGCACAAGGATTTAAGGAGAGCGAGGGCCGCGGCGCTTTCCATGATACCGACTACGACCGGGGCAGCAAAAGCCGTAGCCCTGGTTCTTCCGCAATTAGAGGGTAAATTAAACGGAATGGCCATCCGTGTGCCCACCCCTAATGTGTCGGTTATAGACCTTGTTGTACAGTTGGAAAAACCGGCCACGGCCGAAGAAATCAACAATGCAATGAAAGAGGCTGCAGGAACCTATCTCAAAGGGATCTTGGCCTTCAGCGAAGAGCCCCTGGTTTCCATTGATTTCAATGGGACCGCTGTTTCGTCTACCATAGACGGGCTTTCCACCATGGCCATTGGTGGGGATATGGTCAAGGTTCTGGCCTGGTATGATAATGAGTTCGGGTACTCTAGCCGGATGGTAGATCTGGCTGTTTTTATGGCCAACAATTAATTCGTAATTCCGGTTTATCCGGGTTAGGTAAATTAACAGATGTTTGAAAGAAAACCGATGGTTGCCGGTAATTGGAAGATGAACCTGAACCTTAATGGCGCAGTTGAACTCGTTAAGACTGTAGCGGATGGGATTAGGGGTGTTGAAGGGGTGGATGTTTTAGTGGCGCCTCCCTTCACCCATATGGCTCATGTCAGAAAAGCCATAGGAAATTCCAAGATCTTTCTATCCGGACAAAATATGCACTGGGAAGCGAGTGGGGCTTACACAGGGGAGATATCTGGAAGGATGCTTCAAGAGGCAACATGTACCCATGTGATCTTAGGCCATTCTGAAAGGCGACTTATTTTTGGAGAAACCAGTGAAAATATTGATCTAAAGGTCAAGGCCGCAACATTCCTGGGCCTGATTCCCATTGTGTGTATCGGGGAGACGCTTGAGCAACGAGAGGCCGATCAGACCTTCGAGGTTATTAAAGAGCAACTTGATTTGTCGTTACATAACTTTAAGGCGGATGAATTGATGCGGCCTTCCACTATCCTTGCATACGAGCCTGTATGGGCTATCGGAACCGGCCGCACTGCGACACCCGGTCAAGCCCAGGAAGTTCATCGATTTATCCGCGAATGGATAGAGAAAAACTTCAATACAGGGACTGCGGCTCAGGTACGGATTCTCTACGGCGGCAGTGTAAAGCCTGAAAATATTGTCGATCTAATGTCAAAACCGGATATCGATGGGGCACTCGTGGGTGGTGCGAGCCTGAAGGGAGATTCATTCGCTCAGATCATTCGTTATAATGAGGCGTAAAGGATCAGTTTTTTATTGCAAAAAAAAATCATATCAGATAATATTAAAAGTTTATCGAATAGAGAAATGAAACCTAACTAACGAAGTTCCAACATTATAAAATTCTGTGCAGTTTATAAAAAGAGACCTTTGAAAAATGCTCAATTTTGGCCAAGGTCAAGGAAGGCGAGGATTTTAACCACAGGAATATATTGAATATTTCGAGGATTAAAATCTGAGTCTGACGCTGAGATTGGACAAAAGGGGGCGTTTTGCAAAGGTCTCGAAAAGAGGCTTGTAGATGACACCAGTTATAATCATTCTTCATGTTTGTGTATGTGTAGCTTTAATTCTGATTGTGCTCCTTCAGAAGGGGAAGGGCGCTGGCATGGGGGCAGCTTTTGGTGGATCCAGTCAGACCGTTTTCGGTAGCGCTGGAGCAACGACCTTTCTCCACAAGGTAACTACAATAATAGCAGTAGTATTTATGCTGACTTCTCTCGGTCTTTCTTTTCTCTTTGGGAGAGGAGCCACTACGTCCATCATGGAGGATGTTACACCTACAGGGGCCCCTACAGCCCAAACCAGTACGGCGCCGGTGCAGACCGGTGTGCCCCCGGACAAGAAGTGATACAGAGGAAATCCTTGCCGAAGTGGTGGAATTTGGTAGACACGCTATCTTGAGGGGGTAGTGGGTTACAGCCCGTGCGGGTTCAAGTCCCGCCTTCGGCACCATTTATAGCTGTAAAATCAACAAGTTACACCTTAACAAAATCAAATACTTATCCCAATAAGCCCTCTTTCGGAAGGGCTTATTTTTTTTCCACCTGGAAAATTATTCGGGTTTATCCTGAGACCCGTTGATCCACCAGTCTGTCTTCTTGTCAAACCACCAGGAATCACGTTCTGATATGAGTATCTCCTGGGCCACTTTCCGTCCGCTTTCGGTAAGCAACCTCTTCACGGCAAAAGACAGCCATTCCTTTGCCTGCAGATTTCCTAAGTCGAGCTGTTCCTTAAGCTCAAGGATTAGATCAAGCTGATCCGCATCCTTCGAAAGCTTGGCCTCAAAGGTATCCGATACATTAAATTCATAGGCTAAGTCTTGGATGTCAGGTCCAAAAGGGAGGTCCTTTACCTGATCACGAATTGCTTTTTCCTCGTCCACTATAACGTATTTTTTGTTTACATAATTGTGGTCGCCAGTCCTGGTTTCGGGAAAGTCGTGAAAGAGGCACATTAAGAGTACCTTGCTGCCGTCCGCATCGGGTTCCATTGATGCGAGCACATATCCTATAACCGCTGTTCGAAAAGAATGGTCTGCCACTGATTCCCCGCCGGTTCCGAGGAACTGGTAACCGGTACGGGGGCTCCTTTTCAGCATCCCTACCTCAAATAGAAATTCTACGATTCGTTTCATAATGGCTTTTGATAAGCGGCTAATGTGGAAAAGTCAAGTATGATACGCCCGAAAAAATTCCTTTTTACATGCAATTGCGAATTAAGGAAGTGAGGTCCCAGTGAAATAGAAAAAATAGGGGCATTTCACGGGGTAAAAATTACGAATTATTATAATCGTTTAAGCATAAGATCATTGCATCAAATTGGTCGCTTTTGAATTATTTACAAAATTATCAAGTATAGTCTGAATCTCGATGGCTTTTGTCATAGAGGCTGCTTGATTTATCCTGGAGCAGTGTATATTATTGAAGCGGTCAGTTTTCCCGCACAAAACATTTACAAAATGGAGTATTGTGGTTAGGAGACAACTTTTGAACCTATGAACGGCTACGATTAAGATTATGAAATAACAAAGTTGTCTCACCCATTAACCTTTGAACCTCTGAACCTGGAACCTTTGAACGGTTAGATAAAATGAAGATATACACTTACCCGGATCCGGTTCTCAAAACTAAAGCCGAACCGAT
>JACNJD010000198.1 GCA_014382715.1 Candidatus Desulfacyla euxinica
ACCCTTAAAGAAGGAAACTGAAAGGAGACCATTTCATATGAATCTGGAATTCATTAAAGCGGGAAAGAGAGAGAGACGCTGTGAAGTTTTGGGAAGGTTTTACCTTTTGTGATTTCAGCTAATTACCTCTATTATGAAAAGTAAGTTAACACATGTGAAAAATAGTGAATTATTGAGATATATCTCCGCAGATGTTGACCAAATGTTGACCCCCCACCACTTTTTTCATCTCCTGATCAAGCCATTTCGTGAATCTGTCTATCATCTCAACCAGGGTTTCATCTGTGGGTGCCAGGTAGTGGGTATCCATATCACCTGAACTGTGACCCAGGATCAGATCCCGGTAGGCCTTGTCAATTCCAGCCTTCAACATGTTCGTCTTGAATGTCCTTCTGAGGTCGTGGAATGTTGTCCCGTCATGGGTGTTCCTACCATATGGAATACCGGCCTTCTTGCAAGCTGTTTTGAACCCGTACTGAATGGTGGTTTTCTGTAAAAGAGGTCTGCCCCGAGTTGTGAAAACAAAATCATGGGTCAAGCTCCGCGGTAGACTATCCAGGACTTT
Organism: Candidatus Desulfacyla euxinica; assembly: GCA_014382715.1. GTDB lineage: Bacteria > Desulfobacterota > DSM-4660 > Desulfatiglandales > Desulfatiglandaceae > Desulfacyla > Desulfacyla euxinica. The sequence goes on from JACNJD010000198.1 coordinate 566, forward strand.
AGCGACATGGGTGTTTATAGGAACGGTCTTCTCCCTTTTCTCTTTGGTAATCTCGGCCGGAAGTCGGATAACTCTCTTCTCCCTGTCGATATAAGACCACCTGAGAGACAACATTTCACCCTTTCGCATACCGGTATTGAAACCAACCTCAATCAACTGCGCCATATACCTTCGCGCTCCATCTAACAGGTTTAGGTATTCTTCAAGAGATATGGTTTTCTTCCTGGCATTGCTCCCGGTCTTGAGTGTTTTCTTGGCCCTTCTGAAGGCTTTAAGGCAGCGTCCATCCAGCATGTCATTATCAAATGCCTTCGTGACCATCGTTTTTGTCATGATCAATTCCAGGTCGATAGTAGCGGGAGAGATCCCCTCTTTTGACCTCATCGCTTGATACTTCTCAAGATCCAGCAACTTGATACTGGCGACAAGGTTATTCCCGAAGACTTTGTTGAAATTGGCAAGAGCTATGCTGATCCTTTCGGGTGCTGACAACCTCTTGACACTTTCAAGGTCCAGATACCAATCGGTCAACTCTTGAAAGGTCATCGTGGCCTCGGGGATCATGTCAAAGACCCTATTTTCCTTCTTCTGGACCACCCTCTTAGACAGCATCTCACGGGCGCTTTCAATGGAATAAGGGTTGATCCCCTCCCCTCGGACAGCTTCTGTCCTCTGTTTGCCGTTGGGAAGCCTGTAATTAATCCAGTAACGAACCTTTGCTGACCTCTTGAGCTTGACCAGGTCGGCTCCACAAGAGCAGACCCTGTTTTTCGTGGCCTGCTTCTTCCTGCATTGCGGACATTGTGCGAAAATCGCCATGTTAACCTCCTTTCTTCAGGTATTCGGTTACGGCCCTGATAATGAGATCCTTTAAAGTAATCTCTTCCTCTACCGCCCTGAGCTTCGCCTTTTTGTGAAGATCATCAGGGAATTTGATAATGTATTGACCCATATAATCACCCTCCTTTCATTAGTCTTATATCCATTATAATGGTTATATTTATAATGTCAAGAGGATAATGGTGTTTTTCAAGAAAAAAAGGCTACTCATCAAAAACTGGAGCAGTCCGGACGGTGATCCCATTCCCCTCACCATCCCCAAGAGGAATTGACCAGCTTCCATCAGAATTTAAAGTGGCGCCACTATCAAAGGTTTGTGACCACCCTGTCCCAGGACCATCAGGGTTGAAGCTGGCGCTTGATTTAGTCCCTGTAGCGTCCGAATTGGAAAAGTGAAAATTTACACCCTGCGTGTCCTCTGCGAGTGCCGGGGATATCCATAATAATGCCATTGCCAAAATGATAATTGATCTTTTCATGGTGTTACCTCCTTGGTTAGAGTTTTCTTTGACAAATTTTCAACCCTGGACTATATCTTTGTCAGCTGGGGGCAGATTCACTTATTTCAACCTTCAATGGTAATGATACCTCCATTGTAGACCATAAGTAACCATGTTTACCTCCTGCCCCCGGCTTTCCATTTCCCTCCCTTTCAGTGGTTAAAATGTCCATACAACCCTTACTTCTTGTCATGGTGCTGATGAACACCAAAGCGGTAGTCTCTCAAAAAACTACTCATGGCGCTTATCTTTTCGGTAGGCGTATCTTCAGAAATTCCCTGGGGGGAACGGAGTTGCTGCCACAAATCAAGCAACTCTTCAGTCGAGTAACCCTTGTAATTTTCTGGCAAGTCTCTTTTTGGCATCTTCATATCTTTGTCTCTCAGATGTCGTTAAATTTTCACATCAAAAGACTTTGAGCTTCAAATATTCGCGTCAAATGCGGGTATCGTATCACCCTGGTTTGACAGATCCGGTCACAACCTCAGATATTATTTCATTGAAAAGTGAGGTTAGTGTTACTAACCCCCCGATATCGGCTTTAATAAAAATGGGTGACGGGAAGAGTCTCCCGACACCCATGCCGGTGTCCATGCCACGCCCTGCCTTGCCACGAAGCGCGGGGCAACGTGGGTAGGCCGTCGGCGAGTAAGGCAACTCCGTACCGGTGAAAACCGGGTCCCATATAATAGGTGGAGTGCTATATGGCGGCTCGCACAAAAGGAAGTTAATAGCTTCCCGCTGGCCCGCCGAGCAGTCGCTAAAGGGTCCGCACCGGCAACAAACATCCTTATTAAAACAACTGCATGTAGAATAAGTTATCATAGTTTAAATCCAATATCAATATTTCCCCATACACAAAGCCCGTGGCCCTGGTTCAAGTTATTTCCCCAAACTATTAACAAACCTTTCTACCTTCCACCTGTCAATGGTCTCCATATCAAGGATCTTAGATATTAGAGCATCGGTCCTCAATCGGTCATCACTTTCCTTTGCCTCAAGCTCTTTTCTCAATTCCGCTGTTTTCATAATCCCCCCCCCCCTTTAGCCAAACGATATAATCGCTCCAATCTTTTTTTTGGTAGATTTTCGATCCTCTCCATAAATTCAGCAAATACCGTTAAGGTCTCCAGTGGTTTTCCCTCTGTTTGTTCTTCTGTGATTGCCCTCATGTGCGGGTTCCTTTCCAGAAATGCCTCTATCCTCTCCCCTGGTGTTAACATGATCTCCCCCCCCATTGTGAAAAGGTTAATGGAGGCCCGGGATCATCCCCAGGCCCCGGTACCGTGGCCCCTATTTCACCCCCTTTCCATAAAAAAACGCCTGAGATTTTTCCCCGGCACATACGACCGGCCCTATGTGTCACCACAGAGAGAATCTCAAGCGCTAAAATGTTTGTTCGGTTTTTCATTGTATGTGATTTGGAGGTTAATTAGTGTTCTTTTATGAAGAACGATATCACGATATCACGATATAACTCCTATTGCAAGTTTTTTTTATTGAAATCAAGGGAAAATCTGCATATCCTAAGAGCATGGCAAAAAAGAACCTATCCACAAAAATTGATAATGACCTCCAGAAAGAGATCAAGAAACTTGCTATTGACCTGGAAAGACCCTTTAATGCCCTGTTAGAAGAGGCCATCCAGGATATCCTCAAAAAGTACAAAAAATCCAAGAAATAAGCCCTATCCATGCCAAACTACCTGTCTCCCATTGCAGTGGCTTCATAGCCCCGTATATGTCCTTTTTCGGCATCCTGAGTGCATTCCACAGACCGGTCTGTCTTGTAATGACGATATGCGAATAATGGACAATATCGACTAACACATTTCTGAACCTCGTAAGGTTGACCGACACAGCAGAAATCAAGGCAATATCCCCGTATAGCCTTTGCCCGCGCCGCGGCATCCTGCTTCCCCTGGCCTGAACGGTACGGGTAGAGTTGACATTTATTGGCAAAACATTGCGCAACCGCTTTAGGAGACCAATTCAGGCAGTTCAGACAGCGCTCACGGATTGCCTTACGCCTGTTCAGTTCTTTCGTGACAAGCTCAAAACCGCCTTTTTTGTAGACCTGGACCTTCATTAAGCGATGTAAGAGCGCTTTCCTTTGCCTTTGTTTTTTTCGATAATCTGCCTCATCCTCTGTAAATTGAACCTGTTCTTCTGGATGGCGCCCTTCGGATCGATATCGCTTATGACCCGCGGGACGAATACCGAATCCCTAAATGCACCGTCTAATTCATAAGCTGCACCCCGTTTGGTGCGATTCCGCCAATTTTCTAACTGTTTCTCATTCATCTCAAAAGACGTGTATACTTTTTTTCTTGGCATTCTAAAATCCTCCTTTATAAACTCGTTGCCGTGCTTCCGCTGAAACCCGCAAGGGTCCAACTTTGGAATCGGCGTAATCATAAACTTTGGCCTTTGTCTTCCCGGGGCCCGGTCTTAATACCCTGCCCAGATATTGGATGACCCGGCCTTCAAACCTGATAGGCGTTGCCAGGAATAAGGTGGATAAACCTTTACAGTCAAATCCCTCGCCTATGAGTTGACCAGTTGCGATTAAAACCTTTGTTTTACCCTGATTTAACTGCTCTACAATCGCCTGACGGTCTTTGTCCGATACGTTACCCGTCAATAATGCAGGACGGAGCCCCCTACTGCGCAAAAGAAGCTGCAAATCCTCGCAATGCTGCTTCCTATCCGACAATACCAGGCAGATCCCTCCCCCGTTCCTTGTCTCCTTGACTACGTCTGAGGTGATAAGATGGTTTCTTTCATTGTCCCTGGTCAGTTCAGATAATACTTTTGAATACTCTGAGGAGGGGTTAAGAAATGTCTCAAAGTTTGTCTCCCTGATTACAGCATCCACCTTGAGGATATCCCCATTTTCTGTGAGGGTTTGTGGATCTACCCTATGAACCAGATCGCCACAAAACCAATAAATGAGCCTGGTCAGCTTGTCGCGGCGAAAAGGCGTCGCGGATAAAGCTAATGTGTATTTCGCATCAAAAGAGCTAACGGCAGATGAAAATTGTATTGCCGGTGCGCGATGCGCCTCGTCTATGATGAGGAATCCGATATGGGGAGAGACCTCATCAGCACATTTATAAAGAGTCTGAACGAGAGCAACCGTGATATTATCACCCACCCGCTTCTGGCCGTCACCGATAATCCCCACATCTTCTTTAAGGATACGCAGAAAGGAATGGATCCTATCAACCCATTGGTAGAGAAGTTCTTTCGTGTGTACGATAACCAGGGCCGGTTGTCTGCGTTCCGCAATCACATGGAGGGCCATCACGGTCTTCCCGCTACCCGTGGGACTACTGACGGTCCCGGAATCATGCTCCAGGATATCTGCGACGGCCCTCTCCTGAAAAGGACGTAGGTTGCCCTTAAAAGTAAAGTCCACCGCAGGTAATACCCTCCGGTGGTCCTCAATAAAATAATGAACATTCCGCTCTTTACATAATTCCAGCAATTCCCGAATGAAACCCCGTGGGATCACCAGACCGTCATCGGCCTCTGTATAATAATGAAGATACCTGGGGATCTTGCCAACCCAGCGATTCATCCGCTTTGCTTCCAAAAATTTCGGGTTCTGGAAAGACAGACGGGTCATCAGTTCCGTTTTTAGATGCCGGGGGATATCTGTGAGTGTCAGATTGTTTTTGAGATGGATTATCATCGCACCCTAACCTCGCAATAAAGCCTCTAAAACATCCACAGCCTCTGCACTGTCTCCACTGATTTTACCTTTTTCAGCAACCCTGGCACGATACTCAGCAGCCGTTTTTTTTGGTTTACTTGCTCCCTTTGGAGGACCACTTGTAAACCTGCCCTGTGCATCTCTCGCGTGTGAAGTGTCGCCCTTCGCCTGATTCCGAAAACGCTGCGCCAGTTCACGAGTGGCACCATATATCGCTTGTTCTTTGATTCTCTGGAACGCTGCCGGGTTCGCGGCCAGGTGCGCTTGGTACTCTTGCGGCGTCATGCCGATATCAGCAAGCGCATCCAGATGACGTTGACCGTCACGCTGCTGAATTTGTTTCGACATTTCTATCCTGGCTATATCGCCCTTCATAGACTCTGTTTCGAGAAGGTCCCGATATTTTGCTTCGACTCTATCCTTTTCGTCGTAATCATAATCATAATCATCCATTTTATTCCCTCCTTGATTTGTACTGCTTTGTTGTCCTGGTAGTGGGGGAAGGAATCGCCACCCTTACCCCCCAGCCTTAGATATCACTCAACTACTTTACTTCTCCTTTTTCTTCTTTCCCTGGGCCCAGACGTTGCCGCTGATGTCGTCGTCTTTTTGACCCAAGAGCTTTCCAACACCGTCCACCGATTTCACGGTCTGTGAATCGTACTCATCAACCTTCTTCATCACCCGATCGATCTCATTCTCGTTATGTGTCTTTTTCTTTGCCATTTTACTTCCTCCTAAATAATAGATGATTCAATATCTCTTTGCCCGTGGGGGCCTTTCTTATACCCTGCCGAAAGATGACTTCGGCAGAAACTCCTCCCGTTGGAGGGGTACATCATCCTGTCGGTTCATCTTTTTCTCTAAGAGAACTTCCCCGTATGCATTCCCAAGATCCGCCAGCATCAAACTCAACTGATTCATGTTCAGAGAATTTAGATTGCTCTGGTTTATAAATGAATCAAAAACCGGGGGATAGCTTTTGGGAAATCCCAGGGCAGGAAAACGTTGTTCAAACCTGGGAGCATCAACCACCCTGACCGATTCCTTCAGATCATCGAAAAGCTGTTCCGCCTTTTTAAATGACTCCAGCCATACACCGAAGGCATCGCCTACAACCCTCACCTGTTCGTTGACCTCAAGGTCTTTGATTTCAGCGGCTGCCCTGCGGATTTCCAGGGTGACCTCTGTTTTCTGCTGGCTCAAAACCTCCATGGCGTCCTTGAGAGACATCACGTTCTCAATAAGCTGCGTCGTCTTCGCTTTCCGGTGTTGCAGGATCTTGTCAGTAAGACCCTTTGCGGATATGCCGGGATTGTCCTTCCGGATCTCCAAAATATCTTTCTTCCGGTCCAGGGCCATATCCCTTAACGATTTATTAAGACGTTGATGCTCTTCCCTGATTGACGCTATCTCCGCTTCAAGTGCTGCCTCTTGGGTGTTTAACTCCTCCATGGACTCAACTAAAACCGTCTGGCGCTTTTCGCTTTGTTTTGCTGTCAAAGGGCCGGGGGAATCTTTGGGTTTTGGCGAGACCTTTTTTACTGCCACGATCTGGGTTTCCAATGTCGGACTTTCATTTTTTTGCATTTCTCCCTCCTTTCCCGGCAACAGACTTTTTGGCCTTTTTGCGGGGTTTTTTCTTGACGTCCTTTTGGCAGGTCGGACAGGGGAAAATCGTCTCGCAATGTGGACATTTGAAACGAGGAGGCTGCTTCGCTTTCTTTTTCGCTGCCTTGGCCTTTGCCTCCGCTTTCTGAGCATCGACCTCCTTCTGGACCTTCACCGCTACCAGGTTCAGCTTCCTGCTACATTTTGCGCAGGTCTTCATGCGCTGATGACGATAATTAACCTCCACAACTCTGTTGCAGAGTTCACACTGAATGGTTGCTCGCTTCGCTTGGGTGGACATGATTCGTTCCTCCTGGTTAAAATGTTTTAATTCCGAAAAATGTTTTGGTCGTTAACTGCAAAAGACCCTCATAATTTTCCTGGGCCTGCCGTTTCAAATCCTCCTGGGCCCGCTGCCGGTCTTGCTCAAAACTCCGCCCAAGGTCAGCATCAAGCACTCCACGGCACTGCCAGCAATAAGGTTTGCCGGGTTGGGGATATCGTTTGTTGCATATTTGGCATTTCTTCATGGTCAGCTACCCTAAAGTCATTTTTGGCTGAAATTTATGAGTGGATATATAACGCCTATCCGGACCCCCCCGACACCCTTCATGGGGCCCCCTTTTGGAGATATAGTACCTTTCTTTCCTGACCAGAAAGGCCGTTTTCCCAGGCACTGCCCCCTTCCTGGCCTCTGTGGATCGCATACTCCATCAACCTATGATGCCCAGGTTGGATGAGATCCAGATAAGAACGAGAATCAACCCAAGGATCCCTGTACCGATAACCACACCCGCCAACGCTTCTGTAATTTTCTCTTTTATACAGCTACATCCCGCTTCCTCGCACATATGCTACCCCCTCCTTCTCTTGCTTCCGCAAGACTCCTGCAGATGTTCAGACTATGTTGACCCACCCCATGAGATCCCTAATTGTCACAGGGTTTCACAGTTGTTCTCTGAATTGTTAGTTCACATTAAATGCTATCGATATATGCATCGAGTTCTTTCTTATCGAACCGGACGGATCCGCCGACTCTCTTAGCCTTCACGGGAAAGGGGTGCTTTGTTTTTCGGCAGGACCTGTTATAAAGCGTCCCGGGGGCTATTCCCAGATATCGTGCTGTCTCTGTAACATTCAGCAGTCTCTTGCCTTTTACCTCATCCATATTATGACTCCTCTTCGCCTTCGGTTAGCACATGCGTGACTTCTCCATCGATGGCGTCCATGAATTGGAGCGGGTCGCCACCGGCCAGGTTTTCTGCTACGATATTTTGACATATAGATAGTTGGCCAACATTGATAACCGGTCTTTTGGGTACATCATCTGCCAACACCCCGCTTGTCTGTTTTATCTGCTTTAAAAAGCCAGCGTTCCGCGCAGCCAACTCTGGATTATCCCGCATTTCACCCAGGACGCGTCCTTCAATGTCCGCCACTTCCGCCAATCGAAGACGGCAGATCGCCCGGTATTTTTCGGGCATCGTGGAAGTAATTTTCTCGACTCTCTGTCTGACTTCAGGGTTATTATTGAACTGCTGGACGAGCTTATATCCATATTCCTTGGTATAACCGGCTAATTTTGCACAGGAAAGTGGTGGTAATCCAAGGATCCAATAAAGATAGAAGGCATCCCGTTTACTACCCTTCTTATGCGATATTACATTGGTTACCACTTCATCAACCAGGTTAGATTCAACTATCTCGGTGATATCGTTGCTCTTTTTAGATGATTTCGTCATGCTTCCTCCCATTAATGAAAACACATTCTCCAATCTTTAAGATATTTCATAAACTCATCCGACCGATTCTCGTTAGCTGTCCTGGTTAACTCTTGTTCAATAACAAATGCTCGATGCCTCGTGGCCTCTGGAAAATCCATCAGGGATATTCCTTCCCTGTTAAATGACTCAATGCAGATGTCAATCTCGCGGTCATAATCCACGAGCCTCGGGTCCACGTGTTCACGGTTCTCATACTCCAAATTTCGTGTATCCGGTGTTGTTAAATTCTTGATTGATTTAGCAGCTGTTTGAGACAGTTTAACACTCATGGTGTTACCACTCCGTGTAACCAGTTACCGTATATGGTTATATAAGGCGCAGTGTAACCACCTGTGCGCCTCTAATAAATTCAACACCTTACATATGGTTACTGACCCCTGTAACCACCTACCCCAAGTAACCACCTGTAACATACTGGGATTGTTACCTTTTTATGTGGTTACAGACCCCTTTAGTGGTTACTGACACAAGCACGTATAAACGTACGCTGAACCACGTTGTTCAACTTTCACGAAACCGAAATCATCGGCCTTATTTATTGCATCGAGTGCTGTTCTTCGTGAGACATCCGCGGCCTCGCAAAGTGACTTGACGAGGCTGTTTTTACTCTCCGCGATTCCTCCCATTTCCGTTAAAATCTCGACAACCCGGGACGGTGGGCAAATGATATCCGGTTCCACTGGGACCACTGCCGGTCCATCGACTTCCAATAAGAAATCCTGTGCTTTTTCAAAGTTCCCGGCTTTAGTGTGTTTACACTTGATGAGATTCTTTGATTCATGTCTTTGGCGATTCAGGGTAATGATACCTCGTGCCCAATCCGTTATAGCCGTTGCCCCTCGTGATTGATTTGCTCCTGTGTGGTCACCTTTCCCGTGATGATGAGAGACCATGACACTGACTTTCGGTCCCACGATCCGCGTTAGTTCGTCGAGCGCCTCTCTCATGCCTGTGTTGTCATTCTCTTGTTGTCTGTGATAGCTGATAAGCGGGTCCAGGATAAGAAACTCCGCTTTTGTGGCTTCGATGCTGTCTCTAACTACCTTTGCGAATTTTGGGTTCAGAACATCCCCACTGACCCTGATATCGTCGTTTGACATCACCATAAAAATGTTGTCCATTCCTGCCTTGTAGTCTCTGAAATCAACCCGGCCTTTCAGACTTTCCAGAAGTGCATTAAGTCTCATTTTCGTGGCTTTCAAACTGTTTTCACTTTGAATCAACAGAACCGGTTGAGGTTTGGTAACTTCAAATTTATCGAATACCCTTTTCCCTGATGCTACACTCAACCCCACTGATAGGGTTACCAGGCTTTTTCCGAGACCGCCTTCTCCGCTTACAAGTAAGCTATCGCCTATTTCGAGCAAACCATCGATTAGCGGGTCTTCGAATTTTTTAATCATCTTGTCTACCTCACCCGCCGTAACGATCACCAAATTCAGTTCTTCTTCTAAGTCTTTCCTTTCCTGTTTCCCTCCCGGCATGAACTGCTTGAGGTTATCGTTCCCGCTTATTTTCGCCCTCGCTTGACTCCAGCCCTTTCCCTGGCAGCCGTCGTGGAAGCATTTGTAACCTAACTGACCCTCAGGACTTTGCATGACGGCGCCATCCTTCCCATGCGACGAATCAAATAGACACTGTTCAAGTTGGTAGATGGTTCTACTTCCATTGTTTTTGACATTGAATGCTATTCCATAATAATTGAGATAAGCGGCGACATCAAAAATTCCTAAAGTCTCCTGCTTTGCCTCTTGCTTCCCTCCGAACATCTTTTCAGCCTTTTCGATTGCTTCCCATGTCGCGGCCTCCATCATACATCTCCCAAGTCATCGATATAAGCCATCCTGTGCGGTCTCTCTTCTCGATAACGCGACCCCGGAACCGGGTCACCCTTCCTGGCAGTAGTCCCGTAGAGCTTCCAGATCCGCGCCGGATTATAGACAGTGGTGTCTACGCTCACGAGCTCATTGTTAAAACGCTCTGCCAGACCTCCCAGGGTAACCTTTATGAAAGTGGTTGATTTATCACTGACAGGTAAGTCAGGAAGTCTAAAGAGCAAATGGGCGCCATTACCTGACATTGCTTTGATAGGTTTTGGGAAGTCCATATTCGCAACAACCCATTCCGCCACCTCTTCCCGTAACTTCATTGCCTCTGTAAGCTCAGCATCGCTCGAAGCGATCCCCGCAGGCCTGACAGAGTCCAGGTCCACGGGAAGCCACCTATAAGCTGTCACGTTCCTATCTGAGGTCGTAACACTGGAAGGCTTTAAACGGTTGAAGGCTCGGCCAATCAATCGAGGATCTATCACCTGCAGGGTAAAATAGATTCCGTCATGTTTGGCCTTCTCGGCCAATTGTACGGCCTTGCAGAAGGCTTCATGGTCATCGAAGTATCCGCTTACCGTCCCCCTGGCCCATTGGTTGCCCCATGCTGGAGATTTCCCTCGTGCCCCTAAGGTCCTGACTTCGACAACCTCACCGGGTTTGACGAACACCTCAAAAACTTCTTTTTCAAGTAATGTTTTCATAACACCTTTGATCCCCGAGGGCCGAAGGCCCCAGGATATTGAAGTTTAATAAGGAATCCTGTCGCCGCGTTCGTCGTACTCGGTCGGGGGGAGTTCTTCGACCGGGATAGCGTTGTCTTTCTTGCTCAGCATAGAAAATCGAACCGTTGTGAATGTCCCGTATTGGCCATTCACCTCCTTGCATGTGAGGCGTGTGACGACATCAGTCGGTTGCAGGCCCATACCCCGCAACCCTTTTACATAGGGTGCGAATGAATACAAATATGAACTCTTAGCAAGTGAAACGCCGATCTCAATTCCCTCGGGTGTCAAGACACGAATATCGCATCGAGGCTCGTAGTCTGCTGGCGGGTCCTGTCCTGGCGGTACATGTAATTTGTCCGGCAGATTATCAACCCATTTGACATGGTACGGGTCTACGTTTGAGATAATGCCAGATATGACCGGGTGAGTGTCGTCGCCTACGAGGAACCCCCCGGGTTGTGGTTTAGCCCACAGACACACATCTTCCGCCTCATCTGTGATCTTCTCTAAAACCTCATCAGGTATTTTTGGTAAATTTCCAGTGTACGTCGTCATATCCATTGTTTCTTCCATTTCGTTATTCTCCTTTCCTTATTTCGTTTGTCATTTCCAGGACCAATTTATCCACCATGAAGGCCGGTAACTCCTGGCCCTCATATAAATCAACCTCTGGTCCCATCTTCCTTTTCACTTCTTCCATCACCTTTTTCATCTGCTCTTCGTTCATTTCTTTTCTCCCCTTTCGCCTTGACTTTCTACTTTAAAGTGTCTAATCTAAATACGAGGCCGAATTAATCATACTTCTCAAGGGCCTCTCCATTACCGACCCTGCAAATTCCGGGTTTGCAGGGTTTTTTTATTGTCAAACAGACATAGAACCACCCCCTCTACCTTAAACTCCCTTTACAGCAGCTTGGACAGTTCTTTGATTGAAAGACCCAACGCTTGAGCGGCTTTTCGCTGGAACATGTCACTGGGAAAAGCCTTTCCGTTAACGATTGCGGAGATCCTCGCTGGGCCGTATCCGATCCGCTCACCGAATTCCTTTAAAGTCTTGTTGCCGGATGCATAGATAACTCCCTTAAAACGATCCCGTCTGTTAGCCTTCAACGTGTCCACCATCCAAACCTCCTTAAAGTTCTTGAACCAACCTCATGGTTGATGCTATTCAATTTAAGGATGTGAGATAGAGAATCATCCAGGCCAAAAACTACATTTCAAAAAAGGAATTGACGGTGGTAAGGGTTTACATTGAAGTGGGTTTAAATAATGCAGTAGCGAAAACGAAATTGCTTGATGAGGCGAGTGTTTCCTGAAATTACACGAGGGTCGTTCTTGAGGGGTGTTAAAGGTGCGTGCGCAATGTATGTCTTGTAAAAATCTTCTGTGGTCTGATCGTCTATATTTATTTTTAAATAGTGTTTTTCTATAATCTCTTGGACAGTTTCTTTTAGTTTTCTCCGACTTGGCCTGTCATTGTTGTAATCATCAAACAAGGGAAGACCATAGTCTTTAAATAACTTTTCAACCACAGGTTTCCATCTCCTCTGTTTGAGGCTACTTTTAAGCCAGACGTATAGTTCTCGGGAGGCTTGTCTTATCTGCTGGATCTCGACCGTTGTAGCGTCGTGAACTAACCTACCTCTGGGCATTACGCGATACAACGGATTAACCGGATTCGTGGCCATTACACAACGAAAGAAATCATCTTGAAACTCATCCGGTGATCCTTCGGCATACTCCGCCAACTTTGTCCTATTTTTCTGGGAAGTCCATCTTCCTTTGGCTAATTTATCTTTTATGGTTTCGAAGGTAAGCGAATTGAAAGACTTGTTGGTTTGGAACTGGAACCACCATTCAGTTTCTGCGGATATTTTGATCGGAATGTCACCACAATTGAAACCATAGTCAACTGTGATTCCCTTGTTTCGATATTTTGCGGTTGGTTGGAGGTTGTTTGGACTTTTCATGGCCATCCCCATTCATGGCGCCCTGAGGTGATCCGGGGAAGGTGGCCAGGGTAGCCACCTTGTCGGGTGTACATCCCTATCCCCGGAAGCAAAAAAACTGATCAATTTTACTCTTAAATCGGTTGACAATCAAGTCGCAAAAAATATTGACTTTAATCCCCTTTTCTGCAAATGTTTACCTTTTTAGTTACCCCGAAATCACAAACTCAATTAAATCACGAGGTTACCCCCAAATGCCCATGAATCTGGAATTCATTAAAGCGCGAGACCTGCCTGATGCTTGGTTTCAGTGCGTCTACAGCCTGCTCGATAACGGAAGGGAATATATCATAGACCGGGGAAGTTTTGAGGGTCAGAAACGGCTTGAATTTGATTATGTAACCATCCATATAAAATACCCCGGGGTCCGTCCGCTTCTGCCGGACATCCCCCCCTCTCTCGGTATTCCGAATCCCGTGGCCGAAGGGTATCTGGAGGAATATCTACCTTATCTCATGACATCGGCCAAACAGCCCGGGGAAGACTACACCTACGGCCAGTATCTGGAGCCGCAGATCGCCGAGGTCATCCGCATGTACAAAAACGACGGTTTTGAGACCAATCAGGCATATATGACGGTTGGAGACCCCAATGCCATTTATTTGGGGGACCCGCCCTGCCTCCGGGGTATTGACACACGTATCAAGGATAAAAAGCTTCATTTCGTGGTTTATTTCAGGTCATGGGATCTCTGGAACGGTCTTCCGGCAAACCTGGGGGGCATCCAACTTCTCAAAGAGTATATGGCCTCAAGCATCGGGGTGGGGGACGGGGAAATCATTGCCGCGAGCAAGGGGCTTCATCTTTATGAATATGTCTGGGAGTTGGCTCAATTGAGGACTATGCGCCATTAACGGGGTATCACCGGACAGGATACACAATATAATTAGGCCCTTAGTAACGTTTAACTTACAACATGTTGTAAAAGAAATACTGGATGCTGGCTGCCCCGAAGGGGCCACTTTTTCCGAGCGTAGTCTCTGAAAAAGCATAGACAGTTACCAATTGAGTTTGGTGCAAAAAGCACACAAAAGCTTTTACAGTGCCCTGAAAGCCAGTATTGGACAAAGATGAACGTCCAACATCGAACATCCAGGTAAGCGAAGACTCCGACATCGAACGTCGAATAAAAAAACAAACATCAACTTTAGGCATTTTAGGCACTTTAGCTCATTTTAGGCACTTCTCCGGTTTATCCGGGTTAGGATAATACTCCAATGCAGTTTGAAATTACCATAGAAGGCCCATATCGGGCCATCTCAAAGCTCAGCGTCAACCTGCACTCTTTTTCTCCGCTTATAAAAAAAATCCCTGGACATAATGATAAGAATAGTGAAAGAGGTAGGATTGTAATCTTAGAATCCGGGGAAGAGCATCTTGACCGTAAACTTCTGGATATTTCCAGTATCGTCAATGAGGCCAAAAAGGCCCTCTCTTTGAGATCGGAATTCTATATGCGGGTCCGTAATCTCGCGTATTCAGAGCCTTCCTCAGGGAGCAGTCAGTTCATGGAGCCTTTCAGCCCCATAGATTCAATGACCATCCAGCCCTGGACACCGAACCTGGCACAGCCGACAGGTCCCCGAACGATCATCTTAGATCCTCACCACGCCTTCGGCACAGGGAAACATCCAACCACTCTGCTTTGTTTGAGGATTATGGATCTCATTGCCAATGGGTCCCGGGCACAGCCCTTCAAGGGTGCCAAGGTCCTCGATTTTGGCTGCGGTACGGGTCTCCTTGCCATTGCCGCCGTCAAGATGGGTGCACAAGAGGCCGTGGGAGTTGAAACTGACCCGTCATCTGTACAGGCGGCAAAAACCAACGTAAATCTCAATCATCTCTCCGGCAGGGTAGCAATCAGGGAAGGTTCATGGGAAACGGTGCACGAAAAATACGATTTCATCTTTGCCAATTTAGTGGTCGCGGCGCTCTTAAGAACAGGAACGCATATACCGGATCATCTGACTCAGACCGGTACGGTGGTTATATCAGGATTTGGAGAGAACCAGATGGGTGAGATGAAGCGCTTTTTTGAAGATACAGGGCTGACCATATCTAAGCAATCTACCCTTGAAGGATGGGGCGCCGCATCGTTTTCCAAAAAAATATATCTTGACAAAGGATGGAGCAGTTGTTATTATTCGAAACATGTCGAACTATCAAGATAAAGACATCCAGAAATTCGCGGAAATATTTAAGGCCCTGTCAAATCCGAACCGGCTGAAGATTTTTCTGCGTCTCATTTCCTGCTGCCAGCCCGGGGCGCTAACCACCATAAAGGAGAGCGTGGAGCCCGAAGCCTGCGCCTGCGTGGGTGACCTCGGCCAGGACCTGGGTATCGTGCCGTCCACTATTTCACATCATATCAAGGAACTTCGTCAGGCCGGTCTCATCCGTATGGAGAGAAACGGGCAGAAAATCGAGTGTTCCATGGACCCGGAGACACTGGCGGCTTTACAGGGATTTTTTTAGCAATAATCTCCAGGTCTTTTTTTTGATGGAGACTTCGATAGTTGTCGAAATTTAGGAGCAATAAAACAACATGGGGAGCAACAACGTCCTCGCGAACTGCATTCTACGTTTAACCCACTCAGGAAATCGCTATGGACTTTTCAGAAATCTATGACATTCATTACGGACCCGTGAGGGCATTTATCGCAAAAATGGTCGGGGACAGATGGATGGCGGACGACCTGACCCAGGACACGTTTATAAAGGTCCGGAAAAATCTGAACGGCTTGAAAGACGATTCAAAAATCATGCCGTGGATTTTTCGGATAGCCCGTAACCGATGTCTCGACTATTTCCGTAGCGGGGCAGCCAGGAACAAGGGGCAGGAATTGACGAACCGGTTCCAGAAATCCATCGAGCCTGTGGTCCAGATGCAGCTGGAACAACGTCAGATGAGTCAATGCGTTCAGGACAAAATCTATCTCCTTCCTGAAACGCTCCGGGTCGCCCTGATCTTTTCCGATACCATGGAGATGACCAATCAGGAAACAGCCGACATCCTGGATATCACGGTTAGCAACGTCACGGTCAGGGTTCATAGGGCTCGAAAGGCATTAAAGGTAATCCTGGAACAGGAGTGTATTTTTGAGCACGATGAGAGAAGTGTCATGGTATGCGAACCCAAAACCGATGCCCATTTAGGCAGATCAGGCTGTTAAGTATATTTCCCTGTAACCTTTTTTCGTAAGGATACGTCTCTATTACTAAAGGCGAGGGGCTTAATAAATTTCAGGGAGAGGAGATATGGAAAATGGAAGCAATCAAGAAAAGAACATCCCCAAGTGGGGAAAGGCTTACGATGATTAAAAAGATACGGGCCAGAATCTGCCACAATTGCCCGCTTTGTAACCACGCCCGGAAAAATCCGGAATCCAGAATCGGAAGAGTTCTTCACCACACTCATTCGGATAACTGTCCCTTCTGGAAGGCTGAAAAGCAGGTTTATGGTGAAAGGAATATGAGGGAAGATTCAGAGACGAATTCCCTTATGATGTGGAAGGCTTTTTAACGAAAGGGTGAAAATTTTTTCACAGGAGTATTCGATAGTTTTCGAATAATAGCAATTTAACGTAAAGAGGGGGCGATATGAATACGACAATATAATACCAGGAAGTAAAATGGGGCAGCACAGGGACTCAAACATCCGAAGATATATTTCCGTCAGAGGCATACAGACTTATTAAGGCGAAAAAAGATAATGACGATGTTGTGATTCTGGATATTTGCACACCCAAAGAATTCGCAAAGGCTCATCTTGAAAATGCCATCAACTTGAATTTCTTATCCAGGGCCTTCAAGAGTCAACTCAATGCCCTGGATAAAGGCAAGACCTATTTTGTCTACTGCAAAGTGGGGGGGCGCAGCAAGTTGGCCCAGAAGCAGATGAAAAAAATGGGCTTTAAAAAGGTCTATAACATCGTTGGCGGCACCCTCTTGTGGGAAGAAGAAGGGCTGGCGTTTGCATCCGGGCTTGAGGGTCCATCAAAATTCGCCCTTTGCCCCGTTTTCATGTCCATAATCCTGGTAAAGAAAGTCAGGAAATTATTGCAGAGTGAATACCGGTCATTGTTCACCGGAGGAGAAACCGCAGGTCAGTTGAAAACAAGTTAAACTATCGTATGGGAGATTAGAAAGGTGGTGGTGGATATGTTCGGGTCAGAATTTGGCGATTTTTCTTTCTGGTGGTTGTTCCCTATTGTGATGATGACCCTCTGTTTTTTCATGATGAGGGGGCGAAAGGGTGGATCGATCTGCGGGTTCAGCTCACACCACAAGGAACGCAATTTCATAAACGCCTCGGATTCGCCAATGGACATACTCGAAAAACGATATACTCTCGGTGAGATTGGCGAAGAAGAGTACAAAAACAAGAAAGGGGTTTTAGATCGTTGAGACTGCTTTTTGCATGAATGAGGGATAACCTTTAAAAATAAGAAAAAGGAGGTCGAAATGGACACGGAAAAGAAAAAAGGCAAAATGGATAAAGGGGGTTGCGGCTGTTTCAAGGATACTCCCCCGGATTTTGAGAAAATGGCTGAAATGATGAGCAGATGCTTCGGCAGTCAGGACGGCTCCATAGATTGCTCAGCCATGGGCAAAAAGATGGCTGCAATGATGGAAATGTGCTGTGGTCCAAGGGGCAATAGCACAAAAAAGGGCTCTTAGAATAGCAGGGTGGAACCTTGGGCAAAGGCAGGGTTCATATAATGTCAGGGGGTTTTTGTAAATGTGACCATTGGGGCAGGCAAAGGAGTCCTTTCAGATCAAACCATATGATATTTGCATTCATAGATTGAATATGATAATTTCTTAAACCAGTTGGCATTAACATTTTTCCAAAGGAGAATCGCACGATGGAATATACTCATGAAATTGAGGAAATGTGCGTTGTAGCCAAAGGCCCGAAGAATGGTCCTGCTCCAATACCTCAGGAAGGCAAATGGGTCCAGGCAAAAGAGGTTAAAGATATTTCCGGTCTTACACATGGTGTGGGCTGGTGTGCTCCACAGCAGGGCGCATGCAAGCTTACTCTCAATGTAAAGGGAGGTATCATACAGGAAGCTCTTGTTGAAACAGTTGGGTGTACCGGAATGACCCACTCTGCTGCTATGGCATCAGAAATCCTTCCCGATAAAACCATTCTTGAAGCGATGAATTCAGACCTTGTATGTGATGCTATAAATGTTGCCATGAGAGAACTTTTTCTTCAGATCATATACGGCCGTACACAGACAGCTTTCTCAGAAGACGGGCTTCCTGTAGGTGCCGGTCTTGAGGATCTTGGTAAAGGTCTCAGATCTGTCACAGGCACAATGTACGGCTCAGCTGCCAAGGGTGCACGTTATCTTGAAATGGCTGAAGGTTATATCACAGAAATCGCCCTTGACTCTGATGATGAGATCGTCGGATATAAATTTGTTCAGCTCGGTATCATGATGGAAAATATCGCTAAGGGTATGGATGCAAACGAAGCCCTTGTAAAGGCAGGCGGAACTTATGGCCGTTTTGCTGATGCAGTTAAAACTATCAACCCGCGTAAAGAGTAAGGAGGATCAACAATGGCTTTATTTGAAGGTTATTCAAGAAGAATAGATCAGATCACTCCTTTTCTTAAAGAATATGGCATCGACTCTATCGAAGATGCTGAAAAGGTTTGCATAGACAAAAATATTGACGTGCGTAAGATCGTAAAAGACGTACAGCCTATCGCTTTTGAAAATGCTGCCTGGGCCTATACTATAGGTGCTGCCGCAGCAATAAAGAAAGGTCAGACTGTTGCCGCTGACGTAGCAGAGACCCTTGGTGAGGGTCTTCAGTCTTTCTGTATCCCTGGCTCAGTTGCGGATGACCGCAAGGTGGGTATCGGTCACGGTAATCTTGCGGCCATGCTTCTCCGTGAAGAGACAACCTGTTTTGCTTTCTGCGCAGGTCACGAATCTTTTGCAGCTGCTGAAGGCGCTATCGGTCTTGCCCGCTCAGCTAACCGTGCCCGCAAGAAACCGCTTCAGGTAATTCTTAACGGTCTTGGTAAGGATGCGGCACAGATCATTTCACGTATCAACGGTTTTACCCATGTGGAAACAGCTTTTGATTATGCAACAGGTGAAGTTAGAGTTGTTAAACAGAAAGCCTACTCTGATGGTGAAAAGGCAAATGTAAGATGTTACGGTGCCGACGATGTTCGTGAAGGTGTTGCTATCATGCACTCTGAGGATGTTGATGTTGCTATTACCGGTAACTCAACCAACCCTACACGCTTCCAGCATCCTGTAATGGCCACATACAAGAAAGAGTGTATCCTAAAGGGTAAGAAATTCTTCTCTGTTGCCTCCGGTGGTGGTACAGGCAGGACCCTCCATCCCGACAATATGGCTGCCGGTCCTGCTTCCTATGGTATGACTGACACTATGGGTCGTATGCACTCTGATGCACAGTTTGCGGGTTCATCTTCAGTTCCAGCTCACGTTGAGATGATGGGGCTTATCGGAATGGGTAATAATCCGATGGTAGGTGCTTCTGTTGCAGTAGCTGTTGCTGTTGAAGAGGCTATGAAATAGGAAGCAATATTTTCTGTCCAAGAATCGATTATTGCCCGTGAACCCTTATCTTTTTTTCAACCGCCCGGGCTACGGCAATCAGTTCATCCCTGGTTTTCTCTTCTGAATCAGATCCGGTGATGGTGACGTAAAATCTCACCTTTCGGAAGATAAGATAATATTCTCCCAAAACAGCTTCATGGCCCATATCTAACTTCCTGTTACCCTGTCCCGCCATAAGGGTGTATATCTGATGGGCCGCCTTCGAGTTTTTCATTTGGAATATTTCAAGTTCAAGCGATCGGCTGCCCGCAGTCTTATATGCCTGGAAAAGCGCTTTTGAAAAACCATATCGCACATACTGCTCAGCCCCGCCGTTTATCCTCGCAAACAGGCCTTCAAGGTCGTCCGCCTTCTGCAGCGGGCCATCCGGGACCAATCCATCCACATCAGGGAGATATACCGAAAGATCCTTCGCGGATTTTGATTCCTGGGCGGAAATTGTTCCGAAAGTCACGACAATCAATAGGCACATACTCAATGGGATTGTCAGATATTTACTCATCCTGTCTCCACTGTCACAATATTTGCCTTTTTCAGATCAGGACTTCCGAGGTTATGGGCTGCCGCCTTCTGGATCATCAACACGTTCTCAGGTTCAAGATTTAACAACTTCGCGCAGTATGCATCCATCAACACACGGTCCGTGCCCGCAAGCACCTCTTGCGGTTTCATAAGCTCGCCCGGCCCGGAAGGACCATTGGTCATGAGGAACTCTGTGGAATCCACGATACAAAGGTCGGGTTTTCTAATCAGGTTCAAATCGGCAATGCACTGCGACAGGAACGGGATGTCAGGGTACCAGCTCAACCCTTTCTTCCCCCCGTAATGAATACCGAAGTTCGTCCCAAAGGTGGACGCGCCCATCATGTTTTTCAACAGACAGGTAAAGTTGGTCCCCGAATGGTTTTTTGTTATGGCCACGTTAATAAACAGATCGCTTTCCAGCAGCTTCTTTCTCACCGTTGCCTCTTTCAGTGATACTGCCTGCGGTATTTCAAAATCGACCGTATCCTCCCAGCCCTCCTTGAGGCTCTTGATCTCTTCGGTATACTCATCGGCCAGTTTGCACCTCTGCCAATATTTCCCGTATGGCTCTTTCAGACACCATATTTCGCTGACGCCCGCCTCGAAACACATCTTTACCACGGCCAGGGTGATCTCCGGGTTGACATAAGACCCGTAGTTCTTGAAGGGTGAATTAACGAGGAGCCCCACCTTTGAACCTCTGGATACATACTTTCTTATGCCTCCAAGTTGATCCACCGCCTTTATTGTGCTTTTAAAATAATTCAACCCTTTTGGAATAGCAATATCAACCGGTCTGGCAGCGTGAACAGCACCCCGGTCTGTTCCTGAAAATGGAGCCAGAATCCCCCCGCTACACATGGAGGCTGCGCTCATGGCAAGACCTTGCTTGAGAAATGAACGTCGACTGATTTTTTTCATTTTGGCACCCTTTCTGCTATTTTCCCCGCACCTATATTCCAAAGAACTTCCGCTTCGCCAATGGGAAGCACAGATCCATTATTGTGCTAAATGTACTCTATAATATACAAATTGGAGAGCAGCAATATAAAATTATCTTGATAAACTGTTTTTTATGATTCAAAACCCGCTTATTGACTGAAATGTATTCATGCCGTACACTTTTCATCGGTTTTTCATAAATAAACAATGATGGCCTCGTAAAAAATCTCCAAGGCCGTCACTCCCGCGAAGCTTGTCCTCGACTCCGATCGGGGAGCGGGAGTCTATAAGTGATTGATTTTCATGGATTCCCGCGTTCGCGGGAATGACGAAAACGGGTCAGTGACTTTTTACGAATTTGTCAACAATCATGGCCCAGGATTACGACTCGAGAGGAAAAGAAATTCTATGTTGATAAACGGATTTATATCATGAATGAACTGGAACCGGATCGCGCTCAGGGTGAGAAAAAGGAAGTTTATTATGGCTGGTTTGTGGTGGCAGGCGTATTTTTCATGGTTGCCGTCTCTTGCGGGTCCTTTTACAGTTTTGGTGTATTTTTTGTACCCATTATGGAGGAGTTCGGATGGGCGCGGGCTGTCATCTCAGGTGTTCTTTTCGTTTCCGGGATCACCTATGCTGTCGCAGTACCGCTGGTCGGCAGTATCGCCGATCGCTTCGGGTATAAATGGATTTCCATTATCACGGCGGGGCTTATGGGATTGGGATTTATGCTGGGCTCCCGTGTGCAAGCGGTATGGCAAATGTATTTGTTTATTGGCTTTCTGCAGGGCATAGGGGCCTGTGCTGCCATACCTCTGCCGCTATCTCTGATTACTAACTGGTTCGTGAGATGACAGGGACTGGCACTTGGGATTGCGTCCGCCGGTATAGGAGCCGGTGCTGCCACCCTGCCGCTGATGGTAACTTCCATCGAAACCCAGTTGGGCTGGCGAACAGCGATGTTTGTGGTGGGAGCCATGATTCTGCTGATTTATATTCCTATCGCCCTGTTCGTGATACGGCTTCCCAAAAACGGCTATGTTGCAGCCCATGAAGGAAGCCCGCAAATCGATGTTAATCACCTTTCCCAAAGCGATAACCATGCCATTTCACTGTTAAACGCACTCAAAACCAGCCAATTCTGGTCACTTTTCGGCATTTTCGGATTCTGCATCCTGTGCCTGGGTCTGATCATCACCCATCTTGTACCCTTTGCAAGAGACACCGGCATTTCACCCATGAGTGCTGCCAGTCTGCTGACCACAATGGGGCTTTGCAGTATTGCAGGTCGGCTGACTGCAGGTTTTCTTTCGGACCGGATCGGTGCCAGCCGGGTTCTTTTCTGCGGGTTGCTTCTTCAGGGTGTGATGATACTGTGGCTCTCCTGGATGAACAGTCTGGGGATGTTCTACTTCTTTGCATTCCTTTTTGGCATCTCCTACGGCGGGAACCTGGTTATGATTCCCAGACTGACTGCTTCCATCTTCGGTGTTAAATACATGGGAGCGATTTATGGCAGCCTCTCGGTGGCAGATGGTATCGGATTCGCTATCGGGCCCGTATTGGCGGGTTATCTCTTTGATATTTCCGGCAGCTACAATGAAGCCTTTCTCATCACCGCGGTTGGAGTATTCCTGGCAGTTTCATTGACCTTTGCCCTCAGAAACAAACGCTGAAAAGCAGCTTCCATATTTCAGATATGAGAGGGACAGACGGTCTGGAGGGAGGAGGTAGCTTGTTTTGTTGGTCCTGGAAGGTACGCTGATTTAAGTGCCTAAAGTTTGAAGTGCCTAAAGTTAAGGAACTTCGTGACATTTTATATAATACCAAAACACCAATGTACCAATGACAAAAACATCGTATTTCCGCCACGCCTGAGGCGTGGTTAAGTTTGAATCATTTCATCATTTGATATTCGAATTTGCTTCGGATTTCGGATTTCGATATTCGGATTTTGCCTGAACAGGGTTTTCGTTCAGGCATTAATAGACACATGCTCCATTCATCCGGTTAAAAGCCATTGTTCATAACTCTTCCATCTCTGCATCCCAGGTGACCTCAATGCAGTTTTTTACTGTCTGATAAGCCGGGCACATATCTGCATAAAGTGCCAAAGCACGTTCAGCCTTTTCTTTCGTGTCCGGTGGAATCTTGAAAAAGTACTTGAGGCGAATCTTCGCAATTTTCAAGACACCGTCAACGTCTTCAATGTCCCCTTCCACATGAGCAATTAGATTCTCAGCGGACTTAATTCCCCGCGCATCCAGCGCGGTCCCTAAGGTTCCGGTCAGTCACCCTCCAACTCCTGCAATGATGTGGTCAAGTGTTGCAGGATACTCCGGCCCTACAATTTCTCGTCCATACTTTTCTTTGTAAAAATGCTTGATACCGCCGTGAACGCTGAAATGGATCGGGTCAGCAAAGTCTTCCACATGGGCCGTCCGGTGTGGACCTTCGTGCTTTTCGATTCGAATGCGACTTGTATGAGCTACTGCCATAAAATCCTCCTTTCAATACTTCTCTTAAAAAATGGTTATGAATTTAGTTTCAGTTCCAAGATTGACAAACTCGTAAAAAGTCACTGACCTCCTTTCCTCATCAAAGTCGGCAAATTCAAGAGCGACCTGACGAAACTCATCCTCAATCTCCAGAAAGACATCCACCATATCCGGATCAAAATGCTGACCTCTTCCTTCGGTAATAATTTGCACGGCTTTTGAATGTGTAAAGAGCGGTTTATAAACCCGCCTTGCGCAGGGAGTTGATAAAGCGTTCTTTGTCGGCCTTCTTGTAATTATAATACCCGTTCTTGGCAATATCCTCCAAAGTGATTTTGGGGTTTATTCTGAGAACTTCTGCGGCTTGAGCACGTGCCTCCTCCATACGGCCTGCAAGGCTGTAAGATGCCGTCAGGTCAATGTGCCCATTCACATACTCAGGCCAGACGCTGATCGCCTTCTTAAATGCTGCGATGGTGAGATGATAAAAACAGGGCAGCCTATTGTCTATTATGACGAAGTGATGTCCGGCAACCCGGAGACTCATTCCTTCACGCGGACGAGATTGTAAACGTTAACAGGCCGGTGCAATCCTTTCAGGGCTAACTCCCCGAGTGGTTCCACATCCACCAGCTCCTCTACCGCCCCGTAAACCCGTTGACTGATGAGTACCTGCCCGCCTTGAGCCTTATCGCAAAGGCGCGAGGCGAGATTCGTAACGGTTCCGATGGCCGCATAGTCGAAGCGCCCTTCAAACCCTATCTTTCCAAGCGTGGCATACCCCTGGGCGATTCCCACCCCAAAGTCCAGCCTGTGATCGCGCTTTCGCCACTTCCCGCTCAGCTCACGAACATACTCGCGCATGGCTACGGCCATCTTGACAGCACGGGCCTCCGGGTCCGTACAAGGTATGGGATCGTTGAAAAAAACCATCAGCCCGTCCCCCGTAAAGCGCTCCAGCGTACCCTCGTATTGGAAGATCAGGCTTCCCATGGCCCCGTGGTACTCCCTGAGGACCCCCATCACTTCTTCAGGCTCCCCGGTCTCAGAGAAGGCTGTGAATCCACGGAGGTCACAGAAGAGCACGGTGATATCCCGCCGGTGGGTTTCGAGAAACCCTTCGTCTTTTGAGGAGACAACAAGCTCAGCAACCTGAGGGGAGAGAAAACGCCTTAAACGCCCGACTCGCTCCAATTGGGTAAGTTGATCCGCCACCCGTTCCTCAAGTGACCGGTTCCACCCCGCAAGCTGGGCTGCCTGCTCCCGGACCGTGTCGTGAAGCTCCTTGATGCGGAGCATCGATTTGACCCTTGCAACAAGTGCGGCATGGTCCACCGGCTTGGTCAGATATTCGTCACCACCTGCCTCGAGTCCTGCGACGATGTCTTTCGAACCCGCTTTGGCAGTGACCATGATTATGGGCATGAATGGTAGAATAGGGTCCGATCTTATGTGCCGGCAGACCTCAATACCGTCCATCTTAGGCATCATGATGTCTAAGAGAATCAGGTCCGGCTGTTCTTCTCTCGCCATGGCCAGCCCGGCTTCGCCGTCTGTCGCCGTAATAATCCCATAGTTGTGGGCAGCAAGGCGAGCCTGGAGGATTTCCAGATTCGCGGCATTATCATCCACAATAAGGATAAGTGGTGGTGTCCTCACAGTATACCTTCTTTAATCAGCTACGGTACATACTCGCGGACCTTCGCCAGGAGCTCCCGCGGGCTGAAAGGCTTCGCCATATAAGCATCGCAGCCGGCCTCAAACGCCTTGACATCATCACCGCTAAGCGCATAGGAAGTGACCACGATGATAGGGGTCTGCTGCAGATCTGGGTTGGCCCTGATGTGGCGTGTAGCCTCGTATCCATCGAGACCGGGGAGCTGTATGTCCATCAGGATCAGATCCGGCCGATGGGTCTCGGCCGCGGTCACCCCCTCATCCCCGGTGACCGCCTCGATCACCTCATAGTCCGCGCTCATGAGGAGGTCCCGCAAAATACGGCGGTTATCCTCCTGGTCTTCAACCACTAAAATTTTCCTGCTCATTTTTGCTCCTCTTGTTGTTCGACTCGAATTGGCAGCGTAAACCAAAAAGTCGAACCTTTTCCCAGGGTGGACTCTACCCAAATGCTTCCACCGTGCATCTCGACGATCCTCCTGGCGATCGAGAGACCGAGTCCGGTTCCTCCCTTCTCCCGGGTACTGGAACCGTCTACCTGGTGGAATTCTTCGAAGATCCCTTGCTGGTCGTCTTCCGAAAGCCCGGGGCCGGTGTCAGCCACGGAGATCAGGAATGAGCTATTCGAAATTGCCACCTCTATACTGACCTCTCCCTCGTCAGTGAATTTTATGGCATTCCCCACGAGATTCAAAAACACCTGGGCTATACGCTGTTCATCTCCCCTGCCAGTCGCCAGGTCCGAAGGGACCTCTGTCTTTAACACCAGGTTCTTTTCCGCACCGAGGGACTCCACCGAGGTGATGACCGTCTGAACGAGATCCTGCATGGAATAATCATTAAGGGAAAGGGTGAGACGACCCGCTTCGATTTTTGAAAGATCCAGGACGTCATTAATGAGGCTGAGCAGATGACGCCCATTCTCCCCCACACGTACCAGGATCTCCTGGATCTTATCAGGCACATCCCCGTAAATCTTGTCCACAATCAGCTCTGTATAGCCCAGGATGGCGTTGAGTGGGGTCCTGAGTTCATGGCTCATGTTGGCGAGAAACTCGGACTTGTGCTTGTTTGCGATCTCGAGCTGTTGGAAGGCATCGCTCAGTTCGCGTGTCCTCGCTTTGACCTTTTCCTCGAGATGGGTGTAAGACTCTTGGAGCCGGGTAGTCATCTGATTGAACTCCTCGCCGAGGGATTCCAGTTCATCACCGGTGTGGACATCCATACGGTGCCCGAAATCCCCCGCGCCGATCCGGGCCGCCCCATCCCGCAAGGCCCGAATCGGTGTCACCATCCTCCGGGCTAAGATCAGGCTCGCAAGAATGGAGAGCACAATCCCCGCGAGCACGAATAATGCGGTCCGGAAAATGGAGGCATAGAGGGGCATAAAGGCCTCTGCGAGAGGCTGTTCAAGAAAGATAAACCAGCTCAGGGGGGAGATAGGGGCGTAGGTCGTGAGGACCTGCCGCCCCTGGAGATCCCGGGCAACCGAGACCTCCTCCTGGCCCGGGTTCAGGGGGCTCTCGCGAGCTGCCGCTACCTGGGGGAGCGAGGAGAGATCCGTCTTTTTCAGGACCAGACTGATGTTTGTGTGGGCTATGAGGTTACCTTCGGAGTCCACCACATAAGCGCCACCGGCCTTGCCCACCTTTATCTGATTAACGACCTCCCAGACAAACTTCAGGTTCACATCTGCCACTGTCACCCCGGACCTCTTTCTCGGGCCTGCCATGGCAATGCGCATATACGGTTCGGACCCTTTGCGGTAGTATACAGGGCTGAACCAGGTCTTGCCCCTCCTTGCCTCAAGAAACGCAGGGTTGTGGGAAAAATCCACCCCGCTCTTCTCCCTGTCCATGCCTAAGCGTGAAACGTGGAGCTGCTCCTTGCCTGCCGAATCTATATACCTTATCTCTGTGATGGCCGGGTCCTGGCGCAGAAGTCTGAGATACTCATTTGTGTCAGGACTCACACCCGGGGGCCCCCACGGGGCAATCCAGCTGATCTGGAGTTCAATCTTGCTGGTAAACTGCTCAATCTTTAATGCCGCGGCCAGGGCCTTCTCCCTCTGTATGTGGGCCAGGGCCGTTTTATTTTCCTGGTACGAGAAGTAGATCTCTATGAGGCCATTGGCCAGCAATGCCCCGGTGACCAATGTCACGAAAAGCACCGCGTATTTCCTGAAGAGTTTGCCCTTCACTCAATCACCTCGCTTGCCCGGATGAGAAGGGACTCAGGGATCTCAAGACCGAGGGCCTCGGCAGTTTTGAGGTTGATGACGAATTCGTAGAGGGTCGGCAATTCCACAGGGAGGTCGGCCGGCTTTGCCCCTCTGAGGATCTTGTCAATGAGGTGGGCCGCGCTCCTGTACTGGTGAGGGTATTCGGGCGCATAGCTCATGAGGGCGCCTGCCCGGGGCCAGTAAGTGGGGCCCAGAACAATCATGGGTAGATTGCTTTTGAGGGCCAGATCCACGATCTGAGAGACATAGGAGTTATAGGGTGGAGAGGAAAGCACCACAAGACCCTGAGCCTGCTCTTCAGCCATTGCCTTGAATGCGGCATCGAAGTCCTTTGGATCTTCCGCCTGTACGGATTGAAGCTTTACATCCAGCGTTTGAGCCGCAGCCTGCATCTTTTCTAAAAATTGATGGGCCAACTGACCCCGGGCCGGATTATGAAGGCAGGCTATTCTTGATGCTCCGGGCACGGCCTCTTTCAGCAGTTGAAACGCTTTTCCGGTGATCTCTATCAAATTACTGCTCACCCCGGTCACATTCCCCCCGGGCCGTGCCAGGCTCGATACAAAACCGTACCCAACGGGATCACCAACCATGGTAAACACAATGGGGATCTTGGATGTGGCGTTCTTGGCCGCAAAGGTGTCCGTTGTATGGACCGCGAATATGAAATCAACCTTGTGGCGGGCAAGCTCGGCGGCTAATGCCGGGATCCGATCGGGTTTACACCCCCAGGATTGGTACTCTATGACAAAATTCTCTCCCTTAACCCAGCCTAATTTGCGCAGCTCCTCCAATAACACCTTGTCAAAAACGCGGTAAGTGGGTCCTAACCACCCTATCCGGTGGACTTTGCCCTCTTTCTCCGCATTAGCCACGAGTGAACCAAAAAAAAGCCCGATGACAAGGATTGCAAATAACAGGAAGGTTCTGAGTCTCATGGCGTTACCCTCCTATAATTTTTCACACAGACAATTTCAGGAGCAAATCCAAAACCCAAAGTCCGAAATCCGAAATCTTGCCGTAGCAGTTTGGCCTGATCTATGGCATCATCAAAGCCATTGATGAAATCACGGACCTTGACCCACCGACCAACCGCAAACGAGTTCGCTTCCTTTTTCTTCAGCCTTTGAAGAGATCCGACAATTTGAGCCCTATCATCTGTTTTCCAAGCTATGATCAATACCCTGACCTCGCCCATGGTCGGAATTGATCCCGCACGTCTGTGAAAGTCCAAAGCCAGATATAGATTCCCATTAGCGTGTGCAATTCTTGTCGTTCCATTCAGATTGTAGTAGGTGCCGCTTAATGGGGTGAAGTATGGTTCTTGTTCGATCCTCGCCTCCAGTAAAAAGCCTTCGTTTAAATAAAAGAACTGGGGGCCCTCGATCATTAGTATCCCAGCTGCCACAATAGAATATGGCTCACCTTTATTTAGATATATCCCGCTATTCACCATTTCGGGCTCAGTTCCCTTAAGGTTAACAAACACGAATTCCTTGATGGTGGGGGTCGGGGTCCCATACCTTTTCACTGTGGAAAGTGGTGCACAGCCTGCTGCCATTAAGACATAAAAGACGAGAAAACAGCAAAAAATTGAAGACGATTTATGTCCATTCATTGGGGGAACCTCTTTGATAGGCGTGGATAATTGGTAGGAATCCCTGCAGCTGATGAAACGTCAAAAAATGCTTTATGTCAAGAAAAAAAGGGGCTTCCAAGAATCTCATTAGTGTTGACGATTTTAGACTTGAAAAATGAAACAACATGGTCAAGCTGCTGCAACAAAAACTTTGACTTCTTTCTCTAAGCGATCACCTAAAGTCATTTTAGCCACTTCAGTATCGTAATGAATTTGAATGCCGGTCCAAAAATCAACAGACATTCCAAAATAACGGGCCAGTCTTAGAGCTGTGTCAGCACTAATTCTTCTCTTACCATGAACAATTTTGTTTATTCGCATGGCCGGAACGCCGATATCGTTTGCAAGCCGGTACTGGGATATGCCCATTGGCTTTAACAATTCTTCAAGCAGTATTTCGCCAGGATGTGTTGGGGGAAAATCTCTCATTGTGTTACCTCCTCAATGATAGTCAACTATTTCAACACCATATACGCCGTCTTCACGCCATTCAAAACAAATACGCCACTGGTTATTAATACGTATACTGTGCTGTCTTTCACGGTTGCCACTCAATGCCTCCAAACGATTAGCAGGCGGAATTCGAAGATCGCTAAGGTTGGCAGCTCTATGGATCATAATAAGTTTTCTTTCTGCAAGTCGCTGTATGTCACGTGGCAATTTTTTAGAGAACCGACCTTGAAATATTTTTTCACTCTCTTTGCATTTAAACAATTTTATCATATCAAATATAATAACCCGTAAAGATATTATCGTCAAGGGTTATTATTTCTATGAGGCCATTGGCCAGCAATGCCCCGGTGGCCAATGTCACGAACAGCACCGCGTATTTCCTGAAGAGCTTACCCTTCACTCAATCACCTCGCTCGCCCGGATGAGAAGAGACTCAGGGATCTCAAGACCAAGGACCTTGGCAGTTTTGAGGTTGATGACGAATTCGTAGAGGGTCGGCAATTCCACAGGGAGGTCGGCCGGCTTTGCCCCTCTGAGGATCTTGTCAATGAGATGGGCCGCCCCACCTGCTGTATAGAACCCCGGATGCCACAATAGAATATGGCTCACCTTCATTTAGATATATCCCGCTATTCACCATTTCGGTCTCAGTATGGCTTCCTTGACCAAGCCCACATATCTCTCCCGTGTTCGGGACCTGGGCGCCCCACATCGTTCTCCCAGGATGGAGGCGTATCCACAAAAAGCTGAACGGTTGACCTGGTTTCGTTTTGCCTTTAGCAGTGTCCAGGACGTCAATACCCACAAGGCGGATCTTTTCAGATTTTCGTGGAAATTAGCAGATGTACTCTTCTGCGTTTCCGGGGGGAGTCTAAAGTCAGCTATAATATAGTTATGTTGTGAGCCGATCTAACCTCTTGAAAACGCGTTGTTTTCTGCTC
>JACNJD010000171.1 GCA_014382715.1 Candidatus Desulfacyla euxinica
ATGATTTTGGCGCCATTGAACTGAATGAGGCATTTGCTGCTCAGGCCATCGCGTGTGTGAGGGAGCTGAAATGCGATATGGACAAGACCAACGTCCTCGGCAGCGGTATTTCCATCGGGCACCCCATTGGTTGTTCAGGAGCACGTATAGTTTTGACCCTGATGGGACAGATGTTGAGAAGCGAATTAAGCCTCGGTTTGGCTTCTCTCTGTATAGGCGGCGGCCAGGGTATGGCAATGGTCTTGGAGATTGATGATTGATAATTCTCGATTGTCGATTTAATTTTGCCCATGAACAGCATTTTCATATCCGACGGCAGCGCAAAATGTCTCGGTTTAATAGTGACAAACTCGTAAACAGTCACTGACCCATTTTCGTCATTCCCGCGAACGCGGGAATCCAGGGAAATCAATCCCGCTGCGGCGGGAGACTCCCGCATTCGCGAGAGTGACGGTCTTGGAGATTGCCAATCATCCCCGCTAAAAACGGGATCTTCGACAATCATCAATCATCAATCAACAATCCAACGGGGGTAAATAATGGCTTACGAAAATATCATTTTTGAAACAGAAGGGGATGTAGCGGTCATCAAGTTTAACAGACCAAAGGCCCTTAACGCCATCAACATCAATGTGGTCAAAGATATCCAGAGGGCCTTAGATGAAGTGGAGAGCAATCCCGCCGTCAGGGTACTTATTTTGACGGGAGAAGGGGACAAGGCCTTTGTGGCCGGCGCTGACATTTCCATGATGGTCAACCTCGCTCCCCTTCAGTTGAGGGAATTCTCTGTAGCCCTTCATGAACTTGGGTTTCGTATGGAAGGGCTCCCTATTCCGATCATAGCCTGCGTCAATGGTTTTGCTCTCGGCGGCGGGACTGAGATCGCCATGGCATCTGATTTCATCTATGCCTCCGAAGATGCCAAGTTCGGCCAGCCCGAGATTAGCCTTGGGGTCATCCCCGGTTTCGGTGGGACTCAGCGTCTTCCAAGGCTTGTGGGAAAGGGGATGGCAAAGGAACTCTGTATGACCGGTGCCCTCATAAGCGCCCAGGAGGCAAAGGAGATCGGATTAGTGAACAAGGTATTTCCCGCTGATAAGCTGTGGGAAGAGACAATGAAGACAGCCAAGTTACTTGCATCTAAGGGAAGATTTTCAATAATGGCGGCAAAGCGCTGTATCGATCGGGGCTACGATCTTGATTTGCGCGCAGCATGCGCAGTGGAAACAGACCAGTTTGCGTTATGTATGGCGAGCCCTGACGGCAAAGAAGGAATGACCGCATTCTTAGAGAAGAGAAAACCTGATTTTAAGGGAGAGTTGACCTAAAATGGACTTTGCTTTGACTGAAGAACAGCAGATGGTAAAAGAGATGGCGGCTCGGTTTGCCGAGGCTGAAATCAAGCCAAAGGCCGCCGAGCTCGATGAAAAACATGAGCACCCTGCGGACATCGTCAGGCAGTTGGGCGAGTTAAAGATGTTGGGGATTGCCGTGCCAGAGGAATTCGGCGGCGGCGGAATGGATTATGTCAGTTATGTGCTTGCCCTCATAGAAATATCTAAGGGATGCGCATCAACAGGCGTGATTATGTCCGTGAATAACTCCCTCTATTGCTTCCCTGTCCAGGCATATGGCACGGACGACCAAAAAAAGAAGTACCTCTATCCCTGCGCCGCCGGCGAAACGCTTGGCTGCTACGGTTTGACCGAGGCGGGTGCTGGCTCAGACCCTGCTGGGATGCGCACTACCGCTGTCAGGGATGGGGATGAATGGGTTGTCAACGGTGAAAAGAAATTTATTACCAATGGCAATGTATCATCTTACGGCGTGATTGCGGCCATTACTGAAAAGGGCAAGGGGTATAAGGGTATCAGCTCCTTTGTGGTGGACCTGGATAATACCCCCGGTTTTAAGGTGGGTCGGGTGGAAGAAAAATTAGGCATCCTTGCCTCAGGCACTTCGGAACTTGTCTTCGAGGATGCCAGGTTACCTGCTGACGCCCTTCTCGGAAACGAGGGTGACGGCTTCAAACAGATGTTAACAACCCTTGACGGGGGCCGAATCGGCATCGCGTCCCAGGCTATCGGTATCGGGAGGGCTGTGTTGGAAGAGGCAGTGGAATATGCCAAAACAAGAGAACAGTTCGGGAAGCCAATCTCCACTTTCCAGGCAATTCAGTGGAAGTTAGCGGACATGGCCACTGAATTGGATGCCGCAGAACTCCTTACCCTCAGGGCCGCGTGGTTAGAGGACCATAAGAAGCCTTATGAAAAGGCAGCTGCCATGGCCAAGATGTATGCGTCGGATGCCGCCATGAGGGCCTCTATTGAAGGGATTCAGATCCTGGGCGGATACGGGTATTGCAAAGAATATCCCATGGAGCGTCATATGAGAGACGCCAAGATATGCCAGATATATGAAGGAACCAATGAGATCATGCGTCTGGTAATAGCGAAAAACCTGATTAAGGATTGATGAAAGAAAGATGTCAATCGACAATCCCGCGATCCCGCGGGATCAATATTCAATCGAAAGGCGGTGCCCATGCCCTTGACCTTTGATAATAAGATCTTTGATGACATAGAGAAAGGAAACAAGCAGTGGCAGGAAGAACTGGACAAGGTGTTTGAGGCCAGGCCTGAACGATTAACCAGGTTTTCAACTGTTTCTGACAAGGAAATTAACAGGCTCTACACCCCTGCCGATGTCAGAGACCAGGATTTCATGGAGGATATTGGCTTTCCCGGGGATTATCCTTTTACAAGAGGGGTCCAGCCCTCCATGTATCGAGGTCGTTTCTGGACCATGAGGATGTTTGCAGGCTTGGGGAGTGCCAGGGATACAAACAAACGTTTTCATGTCCTGGTAAAAGCGGGCCAGACAGGTCTTTCAACTGCCTTTGATATGCCTACCTTGATGGGCTATGACACTGATGCCCACAAAGCAAAAGGAGAGTGCGGCAAGTGTGGGGTGGCCATCGATACCCTCAAGGATATTGAGGATTTGTTTGAGGGTCTCCCCATTGAGAGGATTACCACCTCGATGACCATCAACCCGCCGGCCTCAGTGATCTGGGCCATGTATATAGCAATGGCAGAAAATAGGGGGATAGACAGAAAGGTATTAGGGGGTACGATCCAGAATGATATGCTCAAGGAGTTTATCGCCCAGAAAACCTTCATGTGTCCGCCGGTACCTTCTGTGAGGATCATCGAGGATACAGTGGAATTCGGTACAAGGGAAGTCCCGAGGTGGAACACTATAAGCATCAGCGGATATCATATCAGGGAAGCCGGGTCCACTGCAGTGCAGGAACTGGCGTTTACCCTGGCTGACGGTATTGCTTACACAGAGAAAGCCATCGAACGCGGTCTTGATGTGGACGACTTTGCGCCCCGGTTTTCCTTCTTTTTTAATTCTCACCTGGATTTTTTTGAAGAGGTGGCCAAATTCAGGGCAGCCAGGAGGATGTGGGCTAAGATCATGAAAAAACGGTTTAAGGCAAAAGACCAGAGATCATGGTGGCTGAGGTTTCACACCCAGACGGCGGGGTGCTCTCTCACGGCTCAACAGCCCTATAATAATGTAGTAAGGACGGCGCTTCAGGCATTGGCAGCGGTTATGGGCGGAACCCAATCTCTCCATACCAATTCGCTTGATGAGGTCCTGGCCATACCAACTGAGGAGGCCGCAACCATTGCGCTGAGGACACAACAGATCATTGCTGAGGAATCCGGAGTAGCCAATATGATTGACCCATTGGGAGGGTCATATTTTGTTGAAGCGCTTACAAACCAGATGGAAGAGGAGGCCTTCGATATAATACAGAAAATCGATGATATGGGCGGTATGTTGTCGGCAATAGAAAAAAACTTCCCTCAACAGGAGATTGCGGATTCCGCCTATCATTATCAGAGACAGATTGATGATAACGAGAAAATAGTAGTAGGCGTCAATAAATATGCCGTTGACGAGGAGATCCCGGTGGAAGTCTTAGAGATAGACGAAAAACTCGAAAGCCTTCAGATAGAAAAAACCAACAGGGTCAAGGCTGAACGTGATAATCAGCGGGTTGCAGAGTGCCTTGAAATGGTAGGGGAAGCCTGCTCAGGAAAACAAAACATAATGGAGCCTCTCATTGCTGCAGTAAAGGCCAATGCCACACTCCAGGAGGTTTGTGACGTTTACAGGAAGGTGTATGGACAGTACAGGGATCCGGGGATCTATTAGGATAATAATTTAGGAATTGAGGGATTTAGGAATTGAGGGATTTAGGAATTGAGGAATTTAACTGAGTAGGTTCCAACCAATTCCTTAATTCTGGAGAGGTGTATATGAGACAGAAGAGAAGAGTAAGGGTAATGGTTGCAAAACCCGGCTTGGATGGCCATGACCGTGGGGCCAGGATAATTGCGAGGGCGTATCGTGACGCCGGTTTTGAAGTTGTTTATACGGGGCTTCATCAGACACCTGAAGAGATAGTAGCTGCCGCCATCCAGGAAGATGTGGACATGATCGGCCTTTCGAGCCTGGCAGGGGCTCATAAGTACCTTTTCCTTGCTGTGGTTGAACTCCTTCGGGAAAAGGCCGCCGATGATATTGTTGTTTGCGGGGGCGGCATCATCCCGGATGATGATATAGAAAAACTTAAGGAATCAGGGGTAAAAGAGGTATTTACCCCGGGGACACCCCTCGACGACATCGTTAAGTGGGTCCAGAATAACGTAACACCAAGACAGGATTAGCACATTATGAATGATATTGTTGAAAAAATTGTAGCCGGGGATGTCAGGACCGTTGCACGTCTTATCCGTGACATAGATGATGGAATGCCCGAGGTGCGGGAAGTTCTTAAGGATCTGTATCCCCATACCGGTAACGCCTATGTCATCGGCATTACAGGCGCCCCCGGGGTAGGAAAGAGCACACTCGTTGATCAGATGGTTGCCCATCTGAGAAAACGGGACAAGACCGTGGGCGTCCTTGCGGTTGATCCCACCAGCCCTTTCAGCGGCGGAGCTATCTTAGGGGACCGTGTGAGGATGCAGCGGCACAGTATGGATCCGGGCGTTTTTATCCGGTCTTTGGCCACAAGAGGTCATTTCGGTGGGTTGACCCAGTCTACCCGGAGCGCCATTGATGTCTTGGATGCCATGGGCAAGGACTATATCTTAGTCGAAACTGTTGGTGTCGGCCAGGATGAGGTAGATGTTGTCAGGAGCGCCCATACGACAGTCATTGTTGTGATTCCCGGAATGGGAGATGATATCCAGGCAATCAAGGCCGGTATCCTTGAAATCGGCGATATCTTCCTGATCAACAAGGCCGACCGGGAAGGTTGCGACAAGACCATGAGTGA
Source organism: Candidatus Desulfacyla euxinica (assembly GCA_014382715.1). GTDB lineage: Bacteria > Desulfobacterota > DSM-4660 > Desulfatiglandales > Desulfatiglandaceae > Desulfacyla > Desulfacyla euxinica. Next base: position 5,360 of record JACNJD010000171.1, read on the forward strand.
TCTGAGAATGATGATCGAGATGGACCAGAAGAAATATGATCGCGGGGCATGGAAACCCCCTATCCTCAAGATCCAGGCCGTGTTTGACAAGGGGGTTGCCGAATTTATAGATGAGATTGATAAACATGCAAGATACCTTGCTGATACGGCTGGCGGACTCGATTTCAGAGCGAGTAAAACAAAGGTCCGCCAGGAGTTGGGGGAGATGATAAAGGCCCGCCTTATTGAGGAGGTAATTGATCGATTAACCGAATCGGGTGATTTTGACAGGGCAGTGGAATCTATCATTAAAGGGAAAATAGACCCCTATACAGCCTGTGAAAATCTGGTGCTCCCCACCTTGTCCTGATCCGCTCATAACCCCTGAACCTGCGAACGGTTACCCAGGATCTTTCTAATGTACAGCGTCTTCTGGTGGTTGCGCCAGGTTATTCTTATCCTTGCAGGTTGCTTTTTCTTAGCCTTTGGCATCCTTATCCTCATAGCCTGCTATAAACTGAAAGATCCATATTCCTTTATCATGGCCTTTTTTGCATCCAATTTAATAATCCTTATTAGCGCCACCCTGATTTTGGGCTTCATAATTCGGATGATAAGGGTTTACAGGGTTTTGAAGGATGAAACTTGAAACTGGATACTGGATACTTGATGCTGGTTGTAGCGTAGCGTAAATCCCGTCTTCAGCGGGAATGCTGGGGACTTGGTATTGGGTATTGGGGATTGGGTACTGGGTACTGGGTACTGGGTATTGGTTACGAGTCGGAGCGAAGCAGACTTGTCCGCCGGAATTGTGGCGGAGATTCCGCAGGATGCGGGATTGCGGGTTACAGATCTCAGGTTTCTGACCACTGACCACTGAACACTGA
>JACNJD010000215.1 GCA_014382715.1 Candidatus Desulfacyla euxinica
GACTCTGAAGGCACACTGGCATTTCTGACAACCAGTGAATGGCAGCTCGGTTTCTGCATGGAGAAGTGGCCTGATATCAGCTTCTACAAAACCCGTGAGATCGCCTGATTCTTGAATAAAGAATTTGACAGGATTTACCCCGCGTTACGAGGGGCAGGCATGGATAGACAGTATGCGCTGCTTTCAGTGCGAAAAGTGAGATTTCTCACAGAGCTCTCAGAGAACACAGAGGTAAGGTGTAGATATTATTGAGTTTGCCTTGGCGTTCTTTGCGCCTTTGCGCGAGATAAGAGTGTTTTTACAGGACTATCAAAATTAAAATTAAAAAGGAGGAACAACAAATGAGTGAGAAACAGTGGGACAACCCACCGGCAATGCAAATTGATTCGCAGAAAACTTATCGAGTAACGATTGAAACCAACAGGGGCGACATGGTGTTGGAACTATATCCCGAACATGCGCCCAAAACGGTCAACAACTTTGTTTTTCTGGCCCAGGAGGGTTTTTATGACGGAATAGTTTTTCACCGGGTGATAAACGATTTTATGATCCAGGGAGGGGACCCTACAGGTACGGGAAGGGGGGGGCCTGGCTATAAATTTGAGGATGAGGTTGCTGCAAATCCCCTGAAGCACGAGACAGCAGTTATCTCCATGGCGAACGCAGGGCCGAATACTAACGGGAGCCAGTTTTTCATCACGCATTCACCGCAGCCGCACCTGAACGGTAAGCACACGGTGTTCGGCAAGGTGGTTGAAGGAAAAGAGATTGTGAACGCCATTCAGCAGAGGGATGAGATGGTTAAGGTAATTGTGAGCGTATGAACGAGAAACATCTAAACAAGATAGCAGATGAACTGAATCTCTCACTTCCACAAGTAAAGGCCGCGGCCCGGTTACTCGAGGAGGGTGGCACTGTCCCCTTCATAGCCCGTTACAGGAAGGAAATTACCGATTCTTTGGACGAAGTGGCTATAACTGCGATCCGTGATAAAATGGGTCAGATGGAGGCCTTAGACAACCGGAGGGAGAGTATATTAAAATCACTCAAGGAGCGGGAACTGCTCACTGACGATCTTAATGGAAAGATTATTTCTGCTGAGACCATGACCACCCTGGAGGATATTTATCTTCCTTTTAGACCGAAAAGGCGTACCCGGGCTACAGCGGCGAGGGAAAAAGGTCTTGAGCCGTTAGCGAAACTCATTTTCAATCAAAAGGATGAAGTTAATCCGGTAAAAGAGGCTGCCGTCTATATTGACACTGAAAAAGAGGTTGAAACAGCAGAAGATGCACTTGCCGGCAGCCGGGATATAATAGCCGAGTGGGTAAATGAAGATCAGGGTGCCCGCGAAAGAATGCGGGCGCTCTATGCACAGAAAGGGGTCTTCCGTTCCAGGGTAATCCCGGGCAAGGAGGAGGAGGGGGCCAAGTTCAGGGATTATTTCGACTGGGAAGAGCCGGTGCGAAAGGCACCGTCACACAGGGTTCTTGCAATGCGCCGGGGAGAGAAAGAGGGTTTTATCGACCTGCGAATAGACCCGCCTGAAGGTGAAGCGCCGGCATTGCTGGAGGCCATGTTTGTCAAAGGGGAGAGTGCAGCTTCCAAAGAGGTAAAGGAAGCGGTGCACGATGGCTACAAGAGGCTCTTGTCTGTTTCAATGGAAACAGATGCCAGGCTTGAGACCAAAAAGCGGGCTGACAGGGACGCGATTAAGGTATTTACGGATAACCTCAGGGAACTTCTCCTTGCACCGCCCCTTGGTCAAAAAAACGTTATGGCCATAGATCCGGGGATTCGCACCGGCTGCAAGATTGTCTGTCTCGACCCCCAGGGTAAACTGCTCCACACAGATACTATCCATCTTTTCAAATCGGAAGACGCTAAACTTTTCTCTGCAAAAACAGTCAAGGATTTGGTGGACACATACAAAGTAGAGGCCATAGCAATAGGGAACGGCACTGCCGGAAGGGAAACCGAAGCCTTTATTAATACTCTTCCCTTTTCAGACACCATTCCGGTAGTAATGGTCAATGAGAGTGGTGCGTCTATCTATTCCGCCTCTGAGGCGGCAAGGGAGGAATTTCCTGACCTGGACCTGGTTTATAGAGGGGCTGTATCCATTGGAAGACGTCTCATGGACCCTCTATCCGAGCTGGTAAAAATCGATCCCAAATCCATTGGTGTCGGGCAGTATCAGCACGACGTGAACCCCCGGGCCCTAAAAAAAAGCTTAGATGATGTGGTCATTAATTGTGTCAATGCTGTGGGGGTAGATGTCAATACTGCGAGCCAACAGCTTCTCACCTATGTCTCGGGCCTTGGATCGCAGTTGGCCAAAAACATTATAACCTACCGCGATGAGCACGGGGCTCTCTCCTCCAGGGCAGAACTCAAAAAGGTGAAGCGTCTTGGTAAGACGGCCTTTGAGCAGGCAGCCGGTTTCCTCCGGATAAGGAATGGTAATAATCCCCTTGATGTCAGTGCAGTCCATCCCGAATCTTACGGTATTGTCGAGGCTATGGCCAGGGATCTTGGCGTCGGGGTAGCGGATCTGCTTGAAAATGATGCACTCAGGAAAGAGATCGACCTGAATAGATATGTGACAGACAGGGTGGGTATTCCTACACTCACCGATATCCTTGCCGAACTCGACAAACCCGGTCGCGACCCCCGGAAACAGTTCGAAAACTTCAAATTCAAAGAGGGCGTTGACAAGATTGAAGACGTCGAGCCCGGCATGAACCTGCCCGGAGTGGTCACAAATGTCACCGCCTTTGGCGCTTTTGTCGACATAGGTGTTCATCAGGATGGGCTGGTACATATCAGCCAGTTAGCGAATCGGTTCATCAAGGATCCCAACGAGGTGGTAAAGGTCCATCAGCACGTAACAGTTAAGGTACTGGACGTAGATCTCGCAAGAAAACGAATCTCTCTTTCCATGAAACAAGGTACGGTTCAAAAATCGGTGATGACCTGATAAATCTTGTGAATCCCGGTAATATTTCTGAGCTCAAACAGGCCGATATATCTGATTTCAAATCCCCCTTCTCCGGAAATTTCATGACTTACCGCCTCTGTAATCAGAATACGGTCCTTGGGAACAAAATCTTTCCGCAAAATCCCGCCCTCAACCTCGATAAGGTCCTTTGCCTTCAGACCTTCCACCCTGAAGGGTACATTAACGTTGGTCCCGTGGCGATCTTTGTCAGGCCTCACCCGCACCGAGCCAAAATGTGCGCCGAATCGCAGATGGATCTTCGGACCGTCCACGACACCCGCATTGTACTTTTTGGCGCTGTCAAGGATTCGCACGGCCGCATCCAAGGCCTGGCTGGAATGAGGGAAGGTAACCAGAAACCCATCACCGGTGCTTTTTATAAAACTTGATTCACATCCTCGAAACACGGGAAGCATAATCCCTTCGAGGGCATTCTTGATCTGATAGGTGGCCTCATCCCCGTAAACAGACATTATTCTGGATGACTCACATATATCAACGACCATAATCGCCTCTGGAATTTCCGTGCCGCCACTCTGCTGTTGGAGCTTTTCCATGAGCTGGTTCACGTCTTTATACGTTTTGTCCCTGGCAACGATCTTGGTGAACAGGGTGCGAGCCTGATGTTTCAGGCCGGCTTCCACACAGATAACGCCCAGATCATACATCTGAGACATTACTTTTTCGTCAGCGCAGGGACCTGCCGCAAATTTCTGGACATGCATTTCGGCAGCCTCCAGTTTTTTCGCCTTGAACAGGTGGACGGCCAGATCGTAGCGCGCACGACTTTCATAAGACCCGCCGCTCTGGACCACCTCCTCCAACAGGACCAGCGCCCGGTCGGGCTCCCTCTTTTGATCCAAATAACTTTCGGCTAATTCGCACCGGATTCGATTTAATTCATCTCCTGATACCTCGTTGCGGGCAATCATATTCTCGTAGACCTGGATACGACTGTCAGCGCCCTTCCGATTCAGACTCACGATCCTTTTTTGTATATCAGGGACAACGTCTCTGAAGTCTTCAAGCCGGTCAATCAGAGGAACGGCTGCGTTCGCCTTTCCTTCACCAAAATAGATGTCAATGGATTTCTCAATGACCTTGTAAAGTGCCAGCCGGTATTTCTTGTCGCGGGGCCTGATCTTCAGGAGTTTCTCGCATGCAGCGATGGCCTCCGCACATCTGTTGGCCTTGATATACCTGCCGACGGCCTGTTTCAGCTTCTGCTCTTCTCCCTGAAGATGCTGAACCATGGTATCATAAACATGGCGGTACCTTTGTGTATTTGCCGGATCAAGCGAAATAGCCTTTTCTATGCATGCCCTGGCCTGTGAAAAATCTGCCCGGGCCTGATACGCCTTTCCGAGGTATATGTAAAGGTTGGGGTTATCAGGACAGCGGCGAAGTTCTTCCCGGATCACAGACAGCCCCTTGTTGCCCTCCCCGGAGAGCTGATACATATTGATCAGCGTAAAAAGGAATTTCTCTTTGGCCTTGCCGGTACTGCGCATAGCCTCATACCCGGAAATAATACTTGCCAACTGTTTTGAATCGGTGTAGATCCTGAAAAGCGTTTCATAACAGGCCTCGTTGAGGGGGTCCCTCTCCACGAGGTCTAGCAGCCCGTTGGTGGCCTCATTAAGGTGCCGCGGACAGTTGTCCGCCATGTCCCTGTATTCTTTTAACGCACCCTCAAAGTTACCCTGCCTGATATGAATTTTGGCTGAAAGGCTGTATTTCTTGGAGAAGATATTGCCCAATGTTTTGAGCAGTTCGAACGTCTTCAGGGCATCCCGGTCCCGGCCTTTGAGATAGTAGATTTCTCCTAAAACCTCATGGTGCCGCATGTAGCGGACGCCGAGGTTTTTGGCCTGAAGAGATAAGTTGTCCGGAGGGGCTATTTCATAAATCGTTTCACAAATGGCAAGCGAACGTTCATAGTCTTTTTTATTGAAGTAGGCACAGGCAAGATCGTTCAGGACTTTTATGTCTTTGGGGTCCTGCTTCAGTGCCTGTTCTCCGTATTTAATTGTCTTGTCCCAATCGCGTTCACGGTGTGCCTTCCTGAGAACGGCAGAGAATTTGGACATGCTTTAAAACTCCTGTCAGTTCGATACCCGGTTACCCGCGGCTATCCGGGCAGGGTTAGCTTGAAACAAATCTGAAGTGGATGGCAGTCTGTTTCCTCATCACGATAAAGGCCAAGCATAAAATCATGAAGCGGCTTTTTGTATGAATCAATATAAACAAATCGAATTTAAGAGTCAAGTGGCAGGCTAAATCCTGAAGCACGAATGCCCTGGAAGTTTATATCAGGACCGATCTCTTTCATCCTGGCATAAGTCACATCACCACTCATATCCGGCATTCAGGGACCAGCATTCAGGAGCAGTGTTCTTATGACGCTTAATCAGCTTTTCCGTATTTCTCGCGGACCTTATCGACGATTTTTTCACGTCTTAAATAGTCACGGGGATCTGAATTCGGAATTGCCAGAATCTGCTGCAAATAATTTTTCTGATTTTGGGTAGACTGGTGATATAGATCCACATGGGTGTCCCAGCGGGCCACCAGGTGTGGGAGAATGAAACGATCGACCCCATCAAGTGCTGATTCAAGACGCTGGGAGATGAAGTCATAGAATCTGACGGTTTTCCGGAGGATATCTACCTCGCTTTCGTAGCCATCCACCATCCCTTCCTTGAACTCATAGTAGAGGAACAGGATTTTCTCCAAATATTTTCGATCGGACATCTGGGCTAAGAGATCCCCGGTCCCTAACATCTTTCCAAGGACTTCAACCACGGCTGATTGAAATGAAATAGTGGAAATATCAACGCTGAGATCGGTACAGTGGATCATACGCTGGCCTGCCGTAATCTCCTCGTCAGACAGGCCATATTGTTTACCGTTGGACCCAAAAAAGGTCATGCTTCGCTGAACGTGTATATTTGTATATTTGCCACCGTTGCCCACGTTGTCATGCTCTTCCTGGATGTATCCGGTATCGTGTAGAAGCGCTGCAATTAAACCTATGGCGATTTCACGGTCAGAGAAAGATTCTCCATCAATTACGGCGCCATGTATCAGGCGTGCCATTACGAGAAACGTGTCGGTGATGTGATTGAGATCGTGATACTCCACGTTGCAGGCCTGGTATCCGGGATACCTTCCCTCGTA
>JACNJD010000286.1 GCA_014382715.1 Candidatus Desulfacyla euxinica
CCTTTAAATGCTCCCCATATATTTCCGGCCAGTCCTTTCGCATCTGCTCTTTCAGGAGGGTTTCAAAGAGAAGGGCATCATTGATCACTTCGCTCTGGAAGAGGACATTATTTTCAAATGCAAAATCCCTGAGCACGGTCTGACAGAAGCCGTGGATTGTATGTATAGGGGCCTTATCAAATGCGTCTAAGGTATCTCTTAATTTCTTAGATATTTTTTGATTATCCTTTGACTCATCCAATTCCCCTTCGAGTTTTTTACGTATACGGATCTTTAATTCCGAGGCCGCTTTTTCTGTAAAGGTGACCAGGAGGATGTTTTCCAGTTCAACATCTGTCTCCTTCAGGAGCCGCACCACCAGATTTTCGATTGTGTAGGTCTTACCGGTCCCGGCAGAGGCTTCAATCAGGCCATGTCTTGTGAGGTCGATCTGATTAAAATCATGGACAGATTCGTAAGACATCTTTACTCTCAAATACGAATAGTAACGAATTGAAGAATTAAGGGATTCAGGAATTGAGGAATTAGATCGGCAAGATTGTTTTCGTTTCCTTAATCTTCAATTCACAATTCTCAATTCCTTTCCGTATTAAAAAAAATCTGAAACCGATCTCTTGTCTTATCAAATGCATCATCCGGGATAATCGGTTTGGCAAGTCTGATCAGCAGCGATTTTTCCTCTGCGTATTCATCAAGAAGTTGCGCATGAAAAATCTCTTTCTTAGCTTCATCAATCTCTTCATCTGCCATGTTGTGGGGTTTAATTGACAGGGAAGTCACCTTTTCAAAGGGCAGCCATTCTATGTTTTTCCGGTTCAGATAGGCCGATATAAGTCTCTCCAAGTATTCCCTTGCAGTACCTTCGCTGACAGCGTAAGTCCAGGTCTTGACCTCTTCCTTATAAACAACATGAAAGGTAATCTTTGAATCTCCAATCTTTTGACGGGCATCGTCAGTACACAGACAAAACATCCAGAAGAGGAGCGGTTCTAGAATATACTTATCCGGTTCCTTTTTCTTAGGGGGTTTTCCGGAACCGGTCAAAACCATTCCATGCCAGTCTCCTCCATGGTTTTGCCAGACCCACGGCAGTTGCCCGTGAAGTTCTATCTCTGTTTCAATCTCTTCTCCGAGGCTGTCAGCGGTTCTGATTGTCAGCCTTACCGGGCCAAAACTCTCGATGGGAAGATTATTTGCGGATGAGATTTGTTCTTCGGTCCCTTCGCCGACAAAAAACGCTCGGTATGTTTCCTCACCCGATCCCATTTCTGTCAGGACCTGGCAGAGGCAGCCGGCCCTCGCTGAGACATCATCTCTTAACTCATTCCTGTCTAACGCGGCAAATGATCCCTCAGGGGTAGCGCTATTCCGCTGCAGATTTTCATAAACAGAATCGTAGATCTCCTCCGGGGTTTGTCCCCCGGTATTTAAACCTCCAGAGGCAGCATAGATATCCAGCCAGAGTTTCAGAGGGACAATCTTCAGGTTATAATCAACAGGGAATTCAGAATAAAAAGGTTCATCCTCCCTCAAAATAATCTCCTCAATGGCCTCTTCTTCGTCATATACGCCGAGATGCCGTTTCATGGCATGAGATACGGGGTCTTCTAAAAATTTTTTCAACTGTTTCAGGGTAATCTTTGCTAAAATACTCTTGTCTTCCTGGAGTCTTTCACCCTCCACACCAAAATCCGGAAAAAAAGGCTTAAGTTTTTCATTCATCTCCTCCGGTACATCCGAAATGACCTCTTCCCACAAATCGTTCTCTCGGTAAAAGGCTATTCTGTCTGCGAGGGAATAGTTGGCCAGGGCATCGGAGGTTTCATTGAGTGCATCCTTTGCAAGGTATTTTTCACTGCTTCCTTTGAGCGGGATATCAATAATGCTGAATAGCCGTTCTTTTGAAAGAATCTCCTGCTCCACATATCTGCGCAACTGGTTTACCACTGAACAGGGCTGTATAATACGGTCTTTCTGAAGGTCTCTGGCGATATAGCTGATATAGAGCTTGTCCTTTACAGACAGAAGCATCTCAAGAAAAAGATAGCAATTACGCTCCGGCAGGTTAATATCACCGATCCGTCTTTTCAAGAGCCGCAGATCCAGAGAGGATGCATCTGCCTGTCCGGGAAATGCCCCTTCCTCCATCCCGAGCACGTAAACAATTCTAAAGGGGATGGGCCGCATCGGCTGAAGGGCCGAGATAGTAACACCCTCGGTCAGGTAATCTCCATAACCGCCCGAAATGGAGCGCAGACTGGATTTGATAAACTCTCTGATTACTTCAATGCCTAATATGGGGTCTACGTCCTCCTGCACAGCCTGGTTTCTCAGAAGTTCGTCATATATTTTCAAATCCCCGAATGCCTCGATCAGGGACTGTCGAACAGCGGCTTCCCCTCTTAAATCAGAAGGGACCTCCAAAAGATCATCACATATCTTCAGAAATCTGGACCTCCATTCCTCTCCTGATGCGTGCAAACCTCCTATATCCATTACGGCCATATGCATTTTCGCGATTATTATGGACAACTTCTCCATAAGATCTGCGTCACCGGTATTTACATCATAAAACGGTACCAGTTCATGGAAATACCTGAAACCACTCCCCCCTCCCTCGCCTGGAGCGGCCAGGATCCTCGACAGACGCAACCTCTGAAGACCCTGCTTCCAGGTGTAATAACTGCTCTTCTGAAACCCTTTTTCTTCCTTTGCCTTTTTGTCAAAGCTGTGGAAGATATTCAAAGACTCTGCCCACTCTGCCCATATGTTTATATCTTCCGGTCCGATCTGCCACTTGTTCATGAAGCAGGGGTTGAGGATAAGATCAAAAACCTCTTTTCGGGAAAACCGTCCTGAGGCAAGATCAAGGATCCCCAATACACCCTGTCCGTAAACGCTCTCTATATCCGCGCGTGAGTCCACAAGGTTGTAGGAAAGACGTCTGGGTCTGCGATTGAAAACAGAATCGATTACAGGTTTGTATCTTGAAATGTCCGGCACGAGTATGGCGATATCGGTCAGCTGGAGTTTTCCATCCTTTTCAAGATTATAAAGGATGTTGTTATATACGGTTTCCACTTCCCTGTAGATACCAGGTGCAGCAACAATCTGAAGTGATCTGTCCTGGGGACATTTCGTAATATCATTTTTATTGGAAAGGGTTAGGATATGGTTTTGGACTTTCTGGAGCATGCTCGTCGCGTATGCTTCTTTTGTGAAGCAGGCATTGAAGTCATAATCTGTAAGCTGACATAAAAGTCGAACATTTTCCCGACCGGGTTTTCCCCACAATGCCAGGAGTGCGTTACCCTCTTCTTCCAGAAGCTCCCCCAGGTCAACCTCTTCAGGGGTGATCTTAAGACTCCTGGCCTTTTTCCTCCGGACCCATCTTTTTTCCTGAGGTGTCTTGATATCCTCCCAGAATTCACGGCAGGGGTTCAGGGCATAGATGAACAGATCGTAATAATCCTTCAATCGGCCAATAAGCCCCAAATGGAACCGTGAGACCTGAGATAAACCGAAGATATGCACAAACTTCCTGCTGACATCCCCTCCTGAATCAATAGCCCCTGGTGCAAAGACCGCATCAGCATATTCCCTCATGGAAAGGAGGGGTTTTCCCGATCCTTGAACATATTTGTCGCGCAGTTCTCTCATAAGCAGATAGAGATTTTTCTGGCAGAGTTCCATGCCAGTAGGCTGGTTCTTGTTGTCAAACCACATCTCAATCATTTCAGACCGGTGGAACTCATACTCTTCAAACAACTGGACCATTTTTTCGGTAAGCTGCCAGAGCTTGACCGGATAATCAGGACCCTTTCTTCCGTCAGGTTCAAGGAGATATCGTCTTAATGGAGCAAACCCCGGATCATTCTGACCCAGACCCTGCAAACCATAAAGAAGAAGCATCCTCAAAAAACGGCTATCAATCATTTTCGGTTTTTCCGCGTCTCGATCGAGCCCTGCCAATAAATTCCACAATCCTGATTCGAGGTACTGAAAATCAATATTCATGAAAACCGATTGCTTCTTTGCAAGGGTCAGTTGCAGCCATTTTTTTAGGTTTTGATTGGGTACAATGGTCAAAGGACCTTCAAGGATATTGCGCTTCACCTGGTTCTCCAGGTCAACCGTGGCAGCAAATTTATCTGCCAGTTCTTCCAACTGATTGCTGAAATAAAGCTCAATCGCCATTGTTAAATCCCAAGGTTATTTTAAAAGATGAACGTCGAACGTCGAACATCGAACGTCCAACATCGAATGCTAAGAAACCAATGTCGAACTCTGAGTAACTAGTTCCTTTTCTTTTCAGCCGTTTTGATACTCGTTACGGAAATTCACATTCAAAATTCGATGTTGAACGTTCGATGTTCGATGTTCATCTCTTATTCTTCATCTTTTCATATTGGTCCTTCCTCATGTCCCAGAATGATCATCCGCTCTCTTGCAGCAGCCTTCCTCTTCTCTTCCCATCTGTTCCAGTCCACCTTCAGCTGCGCCAACTCATTTTCTTTTGTGAGGATCTCATTGGCATCTTCCTCACGGCCGGAAGCGTCTAATGAGGCCAGACGGCTTTTCAACACCCTGACGTGTTCTTTAATGGACTTCATGGCCCCTAAAGCCTCCGTCTCCTTCTCTGTGGGGACTTCTATCTTTCCCGGGCAGGTCCGATCCGGATTTTTCACAATATCAAGGTCTCCCTTGCCCTTCTTCTTTGCCCGCAATTCATCATTCATCGAATATCTCCTCCGGCCATAAATTAGGCTAACCGCCAGATTGTTCTTAACGATATTGCAATCATATCAAATATAGAGAAATTGGGGTGGTGTGTCAAATTCAGAGAGAGAAATGAATGCGGACAGTCCCTTGAGCAGACAGGCTGGGAGGCATAGACATGGTAATTAAAAAGATCGATTTCCCTGGACTTCCCCTTTATTTGAACTATGATACCTCATAATTAGATCTAAACCTAAAACCGTTGAGTCCTGAACCCAGAACCCAACCCTGAACTCTGACCCCTGAACCTGACACCCATGCCCTTTTGTCTTCTGTCAAGGGCAGGCCACACCTTTATTGCGCGAGACCTTTTCGGTTCCGGTTTGTCCGGGTTAGAGTTATCCTCTATCGTGACTAAGGCGTTTTTCAAAGGTCTCGCATCAACCCCGATGTTGTGTTAGAATCTATTCAACTCCAGGGGATTTGAATAGGATACATCGGGACGGGTTTCAATTAGGGGGTGAATGAAATGAACGAAGACAATCGGTTGATAAGGAGGGGAGCTCAATCGCAGATAGCGCTCAAAGCAGCCATTATTGGGGGTGGAAAGGCCTGCGATGATCTTCTGGTTCTCTTGAGCGATGAACGTCTCAAGCGGTTGAAAATGGAAATCGTGGGTGTGGCTGATCCCAGACAGAACGCGTCCGGCATCTCCCGGGCCAGGAAGATGGGGATCTTCACTACCTCCGATTTTACCGACCTCTATACACTCCCCGATCTCAACCTCCTCATCGAACTGACCGGATCAATGGATATAAGAGAGCGAATGATCCGCACGAAACCGCTCCACATCAGCTCCATTGACCACCGGGGCGCCCGCCTTTTTTGGGATCTGATCCAGATAGAGACCGAAAAACAGCAGTTACAACAGGAATCGGAAAAGGCCATCAGAAGGGAAAGGGACTGGTCTCAGAAATTCATAGATTCCCTCGGGGACAAGATTATGGTTCTCAACCGGGATCGTACCATATACAGGGTCAACGAGACCTTTGTGAAGGCAAGCGGGTTGAGTGAAGATGCGGTATTGGGAAAACCGTGTTATGAAATCACCCACCGTGTCTCTGAACCGTGTAATGGGAAAGATCATGGCTGTCCTTTTGAGGAAGTACTTGCAACCGGGATCTCCTGCTCGGCAATACATGAACATGAGGATGGGGAAGGAAAACGTATCTTTGAAGAGATCCTGGCCTCGCCTATTCTGAATGATAAGGGTGAAATCATTCAGGTGATCGAAGGGATACGGAATGTGACGGGTAAAGTCGCTTTAGAAGAAGAGGTGCGTCGCAACAAGGAATACCTGGAAAACATCATCGCCAACTCCTCTGACATGATCATCACCACCGATCTCCAGGGCAGGATTGTAACATTCAATCCCGGCGCTGAAAATATGT
>JACNJD010000117.1 GCA_014382715.1 Candidatus Desulfacyla euxinica
TTATTGAGCATGGCGGGCATGGAGGAAGCGCTGCTGCTCCAATTGCTAAGGAGTTGATAAAGGCCTATCTTCAGATCCCGTCGTGATTTGAAACTTGTCGAAGATCCCCGCACATGGTGTGGGGGAAACGTGAAGAGTGAAGAGTTGATACTGGATACTGGATACTGGATGCTGGGTATCGGGTACTGGGTACGTGTTTCGGGTTGCGGGTTTGAAACTTGTTGTAGCGAAGCGGAAATCCCGTTTTTAAGCGGGGAAACTGGATACTTAACTGCTTAACCTCTCATTTGAAAAAGTATGCTTGATCGAAGATTGATTCAGAATTTCGACTGGGTTTTGCTCCTGCTGCTGTTGTTTGAGGCGGGGATCAGTATCCTAAATCTCTATAGCGCTACCTATCCGATTCGGGATCTGGGAGGATTTGAGATCTTTACCAAACAGATTTATTGGTTTTTGATTGGATTTACTGTTTTTTTCCTGATGACCACCTTTAATTATTATGTATTAGAACGATTAGCCTATCCGGCCTATTTTTTTACAGTAGCCCTTCTCATTTTGGTTCTGATTGTGGGAAAGGTGATGTCGGGGTCTCAAAGATGGCTGAGTTTGGGGCCGATTTCTTTTCAACCGTCGGAATTGGCAAAAATTGCCATCGTGCTGGTCCTGGCGAAGTTTTTCAGCGAGAGAGGCGATAACAAGGAATACCGATTGAGGGACCTCTGGCAGCCATTTATGCTCACTGCGATTCCCTGCTTTCTTATTTTGAAAGAGCCTGATCTCGGTACTGCCCTTTTTCTGGGGATGATATCTATCTCTGTGGTTCTAATTGCCAAGGTATATTGGAAATCGTTAGTTATTTTTGTGGGTTCCTTCTTTTTGGCGACTCCTTTGATTTGGTTCGGACTCAAGAAATATCAGCAAAGACGCGTACTCTCATTTCTCAGCCCTGACATGGATCCATTAGGGGCAGGGTACCACGTCAATCAGTCTAAAATCGCTATAGGCTCGGGGCAGTTCTGGGGGAAAGGTTTTTTAAAAGGGACGCAGACCCGGCTTCATTTTTTGCCTGAGCAGCACACGGATTTTGTCTTTTCAGTGCTAGCCGAGGAATGGGGCCTGGTAGGATCGACCGTGCTTCTTCTCATCTACCTCTTTATCATCTTATGGGGCCTCAATATAGCAAAAAGTTCAAAGGACAGGTTCGGTTCCATTGTGGCTGTTGGCATCGTAACCATTGTTTTCTGGCAGGTCGTAATAAACGTGGGGATGGTTACCGGTCTCCTGCCGGTGGTTGGAATCCCCCTTCTTCTTTTCAGTTACGGCGGTTCGTCTTTGATTTCAACCATGGCGGCCATGGGGATCCTTATGAATATCAGCATGAGACGGTTTATGTTTCAGTAGATGTTAGGGCGCTTTTTGTTGCATGAAAACAGTGGGGTATGGTATAGGACTTTGGATTTTGGATTTTGGATTGCGGAATTTAGGAATTAGAAAAGAATTTTAGGCATCATTCATATACTCAGTTTACACTTTTTCCCAAAAACGGTGTACTATCAAATTTAATCCCTGATGCCGAACCCTTTTGGAGGGCCGGAGACAAACAGATGTCTATGCAAATTTCGCAAATTGTGATGCAGACCACTGGAAAAACTGACGTTATTGATGTGACGCATCAGGTTATGGGTGAGGTCGGGAAGTCGAATGTGAAAGAAGGGGCGGTCAGCCTCTTTATCCCCGGGTCTACTGCTGCCCTCACCACCATTGAGTTTGAAAGCGGGGCCATAAACGATCTGAAAAAAACCATAGAAAAAATGGCCCCGGAGGATATATATTACGAGCATAATGAGAGGTGGGGCGACGGAAACGGCTACTCCCATGTCCGTGCGGCTATTTTTGGGGCATCGCTATGTATACCGATTGTTGAGGGCAAAATGACCTTGGGCACGTGGCAACAAATTGTGCTGCTTGATTTTGATAACAGCCCCCGTAAAAGACGTATTGTGGTTCAAATATCAGGAGAAACCTGAACCGGCGAAGCCGGAATTGACTATTGATGGTTCCGTAAAAAGTTCCCAAGGCCGTCACTCCCGAGAAAGCGGGAGTCCATAAACAAATAATTTTACTGGATTCCCGCGTTCGCGGGAATGACGAAAACGGAAGATGTTTGACTTTTTACGTGTTTCTCAAGTTTCAAGTTTCAAGTTTCCAATTTCGAGTTTCAAGAAATATTTATTAGGGGAATCTTTATTTGGATAAATCTACCGTTACAGATGGCTCCACTATCAGCAAGAAAATCAGCTTTCCGGACAACGAATTGATGCGAAGCCTCTGCGGAGAGCAGAACACCCATATTGGACTGTTAGAAAAAAAGATCGGGGTTTCTCTGAATCTCCGGGGAAATGTGGTGCTGCTCCAAGGTGGGGATTGGGAGGTAGAACTGGCGGAAAAAGTCCTGAACCAGCTCTATGGACTATTGGAGGCCGATTACCCGCTCTATCCTAATGACGTGGAATACGCAATCAGGATTCTGAGCGGGGACCGGTCGGCCAACCTGAAAGAGATATTCAAAGACGAGGTCTATGTCTCATCGAGGAAAAAAACAATAACACCTAAGACAATCAATCAGAAAAAATATATTGATAGTATAAAGAAATTTGATATTGTATTTGGAATTGGTCCGGCCGGGACCGGAAAGACCTATCTCGCCATGGCTATGGCCGTGTCATCCTTGATGAAAAAAGAGGTAAACAGGGTCGTTCTGGCAAGACCTGCTGTGGAGGCCGGCGAACACCTGGGTTTCTTGCCTGGCGATCTTTATGAAAAGGTGAATCCCTACCTCCGGCCTTTGTACGATGCCCTTCATGATATGATGCCCTTTGAAAACGCATCTGGCCTGCTTGAGCAGGGGGTGATCGAAGTAGCGCCGCTGGCCTTTATGAGGGGGAGGACTCTTAACGACTCATTTGTAATCCTGGACGAGGCCCAGAATGCAACCCCCGAGCAGATGAAGATGTTTTTGACCCGTCTTGGTTTCAGCTCCAAGGCCGTTATTACCGGAGATGTCACCCAGACAGATCTTCCAAAAGGAAAAATCTCCGGTCTTATAGAAGCTAAGGAAATTTTAGAAGGAATAAAAGGTATAGGGTTTGTCTATTTTTCAAGAGAAGATGTTATAAGGCACCGGTTGGTCCAAAAAATCATTGATGCCTATGAAAAAATTGATAGACTGAAAGTTGCCTGAGGTTGCGTAACTCCGTTATGCCATTGAATAAATTGGATAAATCGAAATCCCTTAATAGAAAAAAAGCCTCGCCTTCAAGAAGGAAAAGGCGAGACGACCCTCTTGTCTGGTTCCGGCCTGAGGCGAAGAGATGGTATATCCTGCTGAGCCTGAGCATGATCATTTCAATACTCCTCTTTCCAAGCATCTTGACGCCTCCCAAGGCATATAAACTTGGGGATGTGGCTGACCGTGATATCAAAGCCTCTCGGGAATTTCTTGTTGAAAACAATGCGCTGACCGAGCAAGACAGGCAGGAAGCTGTCAGGGCTGTTTTATCTGTATACGATTTTGACCCGACAGCAACTGATGTTGTTTCTAAAATAAAGGAGGCCTTTCAAGCAGGGAGAGAGTATATAGCCAGATCTCTTGAACTTTCTTACTCCTTCGACAGCGGCGCTGTAACATCTCAAAAGGCTATCAGCGATCATTTGGAGGATGAAAATGCCTTCAATAGCCATTTTTTTGGAATCCTTAATATCCCTTATAATAAAAAGTTAATTAACATTTTTATCAGAAATGATTTTTCCCCTGAAGCGGAAAAAGCAGTGATCGGATTGGTCACTGATCTTTTTAACAGCGGGGTTGTCGGCAACAAGGTTATGTTAATGAGCCAGAGTGGCAAGGGGATTATCCTGCATAATATCCACGATGGAAAAGAGGATAAAGTTCTTGATCTTGAACGATTCTACGATCTCAAGACCGCCGGGGAGTTCATTAATGAACGGGGCAAGGTTCTGACCAGGAGAATAAAGCCCAAAGAACTTGCCAAAATGTCACTGGAATTAGCTGCAGCTCTTATTAAACCAAATCTGACCTTTAATAAAAGAGCAACTGCCTTAAGAAAAGAGGAGGCCCGTAAATCGGTTAAGCCCTTTTATTTCAAGGTTAAAAAGGGTGAAATGCTTATCAGGGAAGGTGGAAGGATTACGCCTGAACATCTTCTCAAGCTTTCTGAGCAGTATAAGTTTCTGAAACAGAAAGAGATGTTAGGCCGGGTCCCTGCAATGGCAATTCTTATCGCCTTTCTTCTCTCGTCCATGTACTTTGTTGGTCTGTTCAGTAATAAATCATCCGGTCCAGAGGTAAAAGACCTGCTTTTTAATGCAGTGACTCTCGTGCTTATTTTTTTAGTAATAATCGCCTTTAATTTCGTAGCCTTTGAAGTGGCGCGAGGCTTCCATTTTTTCTCTCCCAAGGCTTTATTATTTGCCGTACCGGTTGCCAGCGGCGCTATGCTTATAGCCATCTTTCATGGAATAGGCGTGGCAGCGAGTTTTTCTCTCATTATTTCGGTGTTAGCCTGCCTTGTTATCGACGGTGGGGTGGAGTTCTTTGTCTATTTCTTTATCAGCTCTCTCGTGGCGGCATATGGTGTCAGACAATATAGAGAAGGGGGCGCTCTTATAAAGGCCGGACTAAAAGTAAGTGTATGTAACATGATCCTGGCCCTTTCCATAGAAGCCTTGTACGGTTCATTTTTTACCTTGGAGGCACTTATAGCATTTTGTTCAGCCCTTATCGGAGGAGTTCTTGTTGGAGTTGTGGCTACGGGCATCCTGCCCCTGCTCGAAATGTCTTTCAGCTACACCACGGATATTAAACTCCTTGAATTGGCCAACCTGGATAAACCTCTCTTGAGAGAACTAATGGTCCAGGCCCCGGGTTCCTATCATCACAGCGTTATTGTGAGCAACATGGTAGAGGCGTCGGCCCGGGCGGTCAATGCCAATCCGGTTCTTGCAAAAGTGGCTGCCTATTATCATGATATAGGAAAAATTAAGAAGCCCCTTTATTTTATCGAGAATCAGCGAGATCGAGAAAACAAGCATGAGAAGTTGGCCCCTTCCATGAGCAGCCTGATCCTCATTTCACATGTCAAAGACGGTGTCGAGCTGGCAAAAAAAAATAAATTGGGAAAAGAAATTATTGACATTATCAGGCAGCATCACGGGACATCGCTGATTACGTTTTTTTACGAAAAGGCCAGGAAACAGGGCGAGAAAAAAGGAGATAAATACTTTCAGGTAGGGGAAGAAGATTTTCGTTATCCGGGACCCAAACCCCAAACAAAGGAAGCCGGGCTTGTAATGCTTGCAGACGTCGTTGAGGCTGCGTCCAAAACCCTTGTGGACCCTACTCCGGCACGGATTCAGGGAATGGTCCAAAAAATAGTAAATAAGATTTTTTCCGACGGTCAGTTGGATGAATGCGAATTGACCCTGAAGGATCTTCATGAAATTGCAAAGAGTTTTAACAAGACTCTAAGCGGCATTTTTCATCACCGTGTTGACTATCCAGAACCGGTAGCGAAGATTGCCCCTGCCAATAATCGAGAAACCGTTGGAGGGCGGAAGGGAGTGCCTGCTAAAGAGGGAAAAAATGGAGATACAGATCAACTCCCAGCGGGAAATTCCAGGGTTGGAAAAAGGGAAGATACGGGGGAAGTTAGCGAGAGTCTTAAAAGACTTGGGCTGTCATGACAGAGAACTGAGCATTCTCTTTACCAATGATGATCACATGGCGCAGCTCAACTTTCGCTATTTGGGGAGGAAAGGTCCCACAAATGTCCTGGCATTCCCCATGGCCGATCCGGATGGGCCGGATAGGCAAACACCTGCAGTTGAATCTACCATGTTAGGAGATGTGGTTGTCTCCATTGATACTGCGCTAAGTGAGGCAGGTGAATTTGGGGAAACAATTGAACATACTATATACCGGCTGCTCATCCATGGGGTCCTCCATCTTATGGGGCATGATCACGAGGAGTCTGAGATCGAAGCTTTGCGGATGGAAAAAGAGGAAAAAAGGTTGATGGGGTTAATTGAAGTTTGAAGTGCCTAAAGTTAAGGAACTTCGTGACTTTTTTAATGAGGACTGGC
>JACNJD010000114.1:0-4061 GCA_014382715.1 Candidatus Desulfacyla euxinica
GGATATATTGCGGCTGTCGGTTGTTATGCACAGGCCTTACCCAAAGAAATATCCCAAATTGAGGGGGTTGGCCTGGTAGCAGATAACAGGATGAAGGCGGATATCCCTCGTTTTCTTATAAAGGGTGGGACATCATCCAAAACAACGGTTTTACTTAAGCGGTATGGAGCTGACGCGCCATTCGATTTTCTTGATATCAGATCTTTTCCGGATCGAACAAGGTCCTATTTGAAGATCCAGGATGGATGCCAATCCCTTTGCAGCTACTGTATCGTTCCTTTCACCAGGGGGCCTTACAGAAGTCTTGCACCGGAAAAAGTTCTTCATATGTTAGAGAACCTTTCTGGGCAGGGTTATAAAGAGGTGGTTTTTACAGGGATCCATCTCGGCAAGTACGGTGTTGATTTAAGGGGCGATATAGATCTTGTGTCTCTGCTTCAGATGGTGGGAAGGGAAGGCTATCCCCTGCGTATAAGGTTGAGTTCCATTGAACCTAATGAGATTGAGATGGGGCTTATAGAAATGGCGGCATCAGAAACATGGCTCTGCCGGCATTTTCACATTCCTTTACAGAGTGGTGACAACCGGGTGTTGAAAATGATGCATCGCAACTATACTACCCGGGAGTTTGCTGAAGTTATTGAGGCAATTTACGCTAAGATACCCCATGTGTGCATCGGTGTCGATATTATGTCCGGATTTCCCGGAGAGGATTCAAAGGCCCACCGAAATACTTGTTCCTTTATCAAGGATTCACCTCTTTCCTATCTGCATGTGTTCCCCTTTTCGCCCCGGCCGGGTACTGCCGCTGATAAATTCAAGGGAAGAGTGGCTCCAGGAGTCATAAAGAAGAGGGCTGCGGAGTTAAGGGATTTAGGAGAGAGAAAACGGAACTTGTTCTACCAAGGGTGCCTTCAGGAAGAATTTCAGGTGCTTGGGGAAGGCTGGGATTCTGAAAAACCGGGGGTAATGAGGGGGCGGAGTGATAACTATTTACCGGTGCTTTTTCGCTCCGATCACGTCAGAGAGAACCAGCTTGTTCAGGTTCTCATGGAGCGGGTCGAGGGGAATATGGTAATAGGTTCTGTCTTATGATGGATCCCGTCTGAGGCGGGGCTCACTTCCCCGCTACAAGCGGGATAAATAGGCACTTCCCAATCAGACCCTACTTTGCTACCGCTCTTATATTTAACACTATTTTCTCGACTATTTCCTGTTCACCCTTCATGATAACAAGAGATATGCCGTTCTTACCCGCAGGAATCGGGCCCGGATAGATCCCCTTTCCCTTTGTATTAAGCACTTCTTCTCTTATGGGGGTAAACGCAACTAAGTTGGTAGGAAAGATCTCTTTTGAAAATAGTTGTCCGGGGGCGATGAGGTCGGGTGGGATGGAGTTCTTTATATCTGCAGGGTTAATCCCATAAAAAACGAAACCCCCATAGGGCTGGCCCTTATAAATATAACGTGTCTTATTCCAGTCAATCTCAAGACTCTTATCGGTTTTATTCATAACTGACAGGCGGAATGAAACAAAGAATTTTTTATCCCCCTTGAGTGGCTCAAATCGGGCCCCAAAATACTTATTTCCACCTTTTTGAACAGATGGACTGCTGATCCAATTCTTTATTTTCTTTGTTGGTGTGCACGCAGTAAATAAGATTAAAATAAAAAGAACACTCCAGATCTTTATTTTCATGGTTCTGCCTCCTTGCTTTCTTAATTGAAATCTATTCTTTCCTCTTTTTTTCCATAGGGATTATGGGCTCTACTACTTTAACCGGAACCTCGAGGGTTCTTTTCATAATTCCCATCAACCCGGATCCAATCTCATCAGCGGGAAGGTACTCTACTTTCGGGTCTTGCAACTTCCCTGTTACCTTCATCGCAATAGAGATTAATGTATCGTCAAGCACATATCCTATTATCGGAAGTATTCTTATGATGCGGTCCACTGTCTTAAATGGAGCGGCAAAAACTTTAAGGTCTAAATTGTTTTCTAATAAGTCAATATCACCATGGCCGGCCAGGTTCATCGTAGAACCATCCATTAGCACTTTTGCCAAATGAACCTTGCCGTCTTTAAGATTACCTTCACCTGTTATGGAATTGTAGTCGAATCCTTCACTTGCAAGGTCAGGGAGTTTTCCCCTGAATATCTCGGTGACATTGAGAAGTGAAAGTATCCTTGAAAGTAATGGGGCGCGATTGATGCGGCCATCCCTGGCAGTAAATTTAAAAGGTCCATGAAGAGATTTAATCAATTGGGTTCCCATCCCCTGTCCCTTTATCCTGCTTTCGAAATCCAGAGTACCGTCTATTACTACGGATTTCTTAGACACACAGGCAATGGTCTCTGTCAGAGGCATGTTCTTGGTAAGCAATTTAAAATCCAGGCCTATTCCCTTTGGGGATATTTTCAAGGTTCCTGGCGTGGAAATGCCGCATAAATTTGCCTTGGTAACCGTAACATTAACTACTTCACCTTCTGCAGATATGTTGCAGTTAAAGGGTTTCCATCGTAATTTCCTGAATGTGAGGGAGTCTAATTTGACGCGAGTAGTTCCTTTTATTGGGAGGGACCATCTGTTTTTACCCTTTTTGGTTTCTGTTTTTTTGCCCCTTTTATCAAACACGTTAATGATGTCGTCCAGTTCAAAATCATCGGAGGAGAGGCCCAGGTCGAACAGGATACCCTGTTCTGACAGGTCGAGGGTACCGGTTGCGTTGATTTGAGTGTCGTCTATGGTAAGGTTGGCCGATTTTAAGATAACCCTCTGCTGGCTGGCCTCAAGAGAGAAATTCTCTATCCTTGCCGGGAGGTTCAATTCGTGAAAGGTGATGTCTCCACCTTGAAGATGCCCCTCAACTGTGGATTCAATTGCGCTGCCTGGTATGATACGGGCCCACAGATTACCTTTGATCCATCCGTTCAAGAGCCTGTTCTTGGCTAACAGCGAATCCAGACTTGTCCTGTCCAGATTCCCGGCAAATCTGATGGAGACGGCATCCTCCTGGATATTGCAGTCAAAGGAAGCATCTGACTTGTCATCTTTGATAGTCAGGTTGTCAATTTTGAGCATCCCCGGGGTCTTGAGCACATTCAGCGAAATATCAAGTCCTTTTGGGGTAGACAGATTGCCCTTGAAGGACGTTCCAGTTTTTTTGTCCCAGAGAAGATCAGCCTTTGAAACGGCCACCGGAGATATGGCCCTGATGTCTTCCGGTAGATTGATAAGCTCTGAAATTGACCGGATTGCCTCTATGCCCATGTTGCCTTCAAAGGTTGCTTCCAGCCTGTTCAGGCCGTCCATATAGCCTTTTGCTGCTGCCGACAGGTCCAAGTTGGCATCGAGAATGCCCATCCTGGCGTTTTTAAGGATAAGCTTTTGGGGGCCTGCCTCTATTCTTCCCTCTGTCAGAGTCAGCTGGCCGGGCAACAGGGTTGAACTCAGGGTAAAGTCCTTGATTGCGCATTCTGTCTTGAATCGCCAGGCTTTGGGCCTAAAGAGGGGGCCTTTGAAATCTAATGTATTCAGTGTAACAAGGCCTTTCAGGCCCTCTATCTGCTTTATCGTTTGTTTGGCTTTGGCGTAAGAAGAAACCCAAGGATAAATTTCGTCCAAAATGATATTAGCTTTTGCGGATTCAATTTCCATATACAGCTCTTTGCGCCAGTCCACCATCCCTGAAATGTTGGAAAAGGATGTTTTTCCTAAACTGCCATCCAATTCTCCGACCTTGATTACGCCATTGGCGTAGGAGAAATGAGTCCCCATGATTTCAACAGGATATGGTATTTTGCGGTATTTGGCACGCAGGTCGAATACGGAGGCTTCCACACGCGCGTTGATCGATGAAAAGGTTTCGCCTAAGACCAGCCTGGCCGTGGCATTTCCTCTTATGTCATCAATGCTCCTCAACTCTTTTAATAATGACTCGTCCTTGATCAGGCCTTTTAATATTGAAAAGGCCTGCTTTAGATCGGCCTTTAGCATAATATCTAAACGAAACAGGTCATTATTTTCTCCCAGGCCCAATCTCAAATTACCTTTGCTTCC
>JACNJD010000114.1:4344-6106 GCA_014382715.1 Candidatus Desulfacyla euxinica
AAAAATATTCTGCACTTCAGAGATGTCCCCCCCAATTGAGAGCGCAACTTCACGCAGGGAAGGAACATCGACCTCTCTCCCCTTCAGTTTCAGACTGACTCGAGGCGGCGATTTATCCATTACAAAGTCCCCGGTAAGGTTAAGACGGGGATAATCAAGATTCAGCTCCAGGATAGAGATCGATGTCATATCTTGAGCGATATTAAGTGTCCCTTCTATATTGACGCTTTTGAAGACCACTTCCTGATTATTATAGGTCAGGGGCAGGAGCGGGATAGAGCCCTTTATTTTTGCCTCAAGATCCTTTGTCAAATCCGTCTTAAAGGCGATGTTCAGATTTACCTCTGAATCTCCCACCTTTAACGCGCTGTCGGGAAGGATATAGTCCGGTAACGTATGCGGTCTGATGCAAATCAGATCTATTTGTCCGTCACCTTTGAATGTTGTCAGATCTAACTGGCTTTTCAGGGAAAGCCCTTTCCAGAGGTTGGATTTACAGGTCAGGTCAATTTTGAGTTGTTTTGACATATCCATCTGGATATGAATATCGTTGAACCATAGGGGCGGGGCTTGTCCCTTGACAAGATTCACCTTTCCATTTTCCACATGGAGAGAAAGACCCTCAGTCTCCGAAATAATCGGCGACAGGGCAAGGGTCAGCTTTTCCCGGAGATCTTTTTGATCAGATGAGTCAGGGGTCTCCTTTACAGTTTCTTTTGATTGTGGGAGATTTATGTTGATATCTGGTGATTCGGCCTTGAGAACAGCGATTTGCAGCTTTCCTGACAGGAGAGGCCATATTTTGGGATAAACTATCAGGGATTCAATCTCTGCCGAGACCTTCCCTGCAAACAAGAGACTTGCTTTACGAATCTCAGCGTGAGGACGTGGAAAAAAAGAGAAATCAACCGTTGCAAATTCGACCTGCCCACCTGCTTTGCTTGAGAGATGGGTCACGATTTCTCTCTTAACGAAATCGGATTCGATAAACTTAGGCGCAACCAGGATCAGGGCGACCACAAGGAGCAGGAGGACCAAAATGCTTCCTAAGATCAGAACGAGAATTTTCTTTCGTTTTTTCATGGGAATGATAATTTTTCAGAGATATTCGTTGCCATGGAGACAGATCCTTTATTAAGTATTTCGGAAGAATTGTTAATGACAGGGTTATGACATATATGAGTTTGGCGGACAAAAAAAATCATTAAGGTAAGAGAAATGGGGCGGGACCAAAATCGTGCCTGAATCACGCCAAGGCGTGATTTTCGTTCAGACATTAACTATCTTTCCCTTTCATTTCGATAACCGGCAGGGCTTCCACACCGCTCTTGTCAATTGTTAGAAAAATGTTTCCATCCTCATAGCGGTCAATCTGGTTGACGGGGACAGAGATATCCTTTTTCCCCCACAGATGTCCTTCCAGCAGTATAAGATGGGTAATACGTCCGGTTTTTTTCTCCACAAGGAAATCATCTACCTTGCCTGCATGTCCGTCTGTGGCGAAAACTTTAGCTCCTTTGTGAACAATAAGCCCACCGGCTGGAATAGCCTCACGCTCAACAAATACAGCGGCCGGTGTTCCCATATTCCATCCGGCCTGTTCAGCCATATACAGTGTTATATTTGAGGGGATGTATTCCTCCTGAATGAAATTTTTCATCCCCTCGAATTTCTTCTTGCTGATCGAAAGAAAAACCGTATCATGGGTGGCCTCTTTTACCAGCCTTTCGGGGACAAGCCTCTCTGTGTTTTGAAGATCATT
>JACNJD010000113.1 GCA_014382715.1 Candidatus Desulfacyla euxinica
TCATTATCATGTTATGGCATTAGAATGTAAAGCAACTTTATTCTCAGGTCTATATCATTGATTTGTGAGTTCTAAAATGTTTAAATAGTACCCATCAAGAATGGCTATTTTGTGATATCCACACATAGTGTGGGTGAACTTTTGAATGGAATCTGTTTTTGGAATAGATAGGAGTATCCATATGGCTATTAATAAGGTGTATTTCTCGGATCTCAGGACCACTGTAAAAGAGAACCTTCCGTCCAAGTTGAAGAGACTGATGCAAAGCGCGGGGATAAACGATGTCATTGCTGCCCGGAATCTCGCAGCGATCAAACTCCACTTTGGGGAAAAGGGTAATACCGCTTTTATACGACCACTTCTTATCCGGGCTATAGTAGAGCAAGTCAACGAGTTAGGGGGATGTCCCTTTCTGACTGATGCAAACACGCTCTATGCAGGATCAAGGGGAGACAGCGTCGACCACCTAAAGACTGCCATTGAAAATGGGTTTGCCTACTCGGTTGTAAACGCCCCGATTATTATTGCTGACGGTATCCGGGGGGCTTCCTCTTCAAAGGTCAGGGTTGATCAGGAAATTATAAAGAGCGCCTACATAGGGCAGGATATTGTTGAATCAGATGTTTTGATCAGCGTGGCCCATTTCAAGGGACACGAGCTTTCAGGTTTCGGTGGAACAATCAAGAATATCGGAATGGGGTGTGCATCGAGGAAAGGGAAACTCGAACAGCACTCTGATCTCTCTCCCAAGGTCAAAAGAAAAAAATGCGTCGGCTGCGGGGATTGTGTTCAGCACTGCGCGCACGAGGCAATATCCCTCAAAGAAGACAAGGCGAGCATCGACCAGGAAAAATGCGTAGGCTGTAGCGAATGCATCTTGATCTGCCCTAATAGCGCCATAGATGTCCAATGGAATGCAGATATCCCCCTGTTTCAGAAGAAGATGGCGGAATACACCCTGGCAGTATTAAAGGGAAAAGGGGGCAAGGCCTTTTTTCTTAACTTCCTGACCGACATTACCCCGGCCTGCGATTGTTACGGCCACAGCGATGCCTCCATTGTCCCTGATATCGGGATTGTGGCATCCAGGGATCCAGTGGCCATTGACCAGGCCTCGGTGGATCTTGTGAATAAACAGGCCGGAACTTCAGGGTCCTGCCTCACAAAATGCGCGGGACCGGGAGAGGATAAATTCAGGGGAGTTTATCCAAAAGTAGACTGGACTATTCAGCTGGATCATGCTGAAAAGATAGGAATAGGCAGCCGCAAATATGAGCTTGTCGTTATTTAGGTTTGACGTCCATGCAAAAAGTCTCGAAGGCCGTTACTCCCGCCGCGGCGGGATTGATTTTCCTGGATTCCCGTTTTCACGGGAATGACAATAACGGGTGCTTCATGACTTTTTACGAGTTCATCAAGTTTAAGAGTCTTTACTTCTGACGTTGCTGAAGAAGACCTTTTGGTTGACGAATCGCACGTTCTGGACTATAAAAAAAGCATATTTATTTGCGGCATAGATTTCAATTTACAGGAATAAGGAATAATTACAACAAATTGGGTTCTTGAGGGGTTGACTGCTATGGAGAACGATGAGCTGATAAGAATTCTTGAAAAAGTATTGGAAACTGAGGTAACGCTTGATTTCTTGAAAAAGCTGGAAGAGAAGGAGATCGAGACATTAGTGGCCTGTGTAAGAAGCAAAGTCGATCAGGGGTGATGGGTATGACAGACTGGAATGTGGGCAAACTCCTGGAGATCTCCGGAAGCTACTGGCACGCCTGTACCCTCCATGCGGGTGTTAAGCTGGATCTTTTTTCGAGGATTGAGACCGGGGATAATACGGCCGAAGATATTGCCGGAGGCCTCGGGTATGATGTGAGAGGTGTCGCAACACTTCTCGATGCCCTTGCGGCTATGGGGCTTATTGTGAAGGCCAAGACCAGATATTCCAACACTGAAACGAGCAAATCGCTTCTTGTCAAGGGATCACCGCAATATATCGGCTATATGATTATGCATCACCACCACTTGGTTGAGCCGTGGTCGCATTTAGATCAGGCAGTGAATACTGGCAAACCTGTACGTGAGGGTGGGGCTTTGGATGAGGAAGAGAGGGAAAGCTTCCTCATGGGGATGTTTAATATGGCCATGGGCATTGCCCCCCGCCTTGCAGAGGAAATTGACCTGGATAAAAGACAGCGCCTCCTGGATTTGGGCGGCGGCCCAGGCACCTATGCCATCCATTTCTGTCTCGCAAATCCCCACCTGAAAGCCACCGTGGCTGATCTTAAGACCACAAGACCGTTTGCTGAAAAAACTATTTCGCAATTCGATCTGTCAGACAGGATCGATTTTACTCCATGCAATTATTTAAAGGATGACGTAAAAGGATCCTATGATGTGGCATGGCTATCCCACATCCTTCACAGCGAAGGGCCTGATGAGGGCCTGATGATCATTAAGAAGGCAGTTTCCGTTCTGGAACAGGGGGGAATCATGATGATCCACGATTTTATCCTGAATGACACTTCCGATGGGCCCCTCTTTCCGGCCATTTTTTCTTTGAATATGCTTATTAACACCGATAAGGGGCGATCTTACACAGAGGCGCAGCTAAAAGGGATGATGATTGAAACGGGGCTGGTAAATATCAAAAGATTAGCCTTTGAAGGCCCCAATGAGTCAGGCATCCTGACCGGTGAACTGGGAGGTTAATTCAACGCATGATCTCAAGAAGACGGTTTGTAAAAAACACAGCCATCATAGGCGCAGGTATCACGGGATTTCCCTTTGTCTTTATCCGGCGGTCAAATGCTGCCTGGGAAAGAAAAACAGTTATCCATCCGAATGTCGATAACCTCCGTGTTGTCGGTATCACCGATCCCGGTATGACAAGGGAAGTGGAACCCAGGGCCTCCTGGTTCCGCCAAAATGAACTGGTAAAACAAAAGGCGGTCTGGAAAAATATTGACAGGCTGGCATGCACACTCACGAAATCAGGTGACCCTGTAAAAGCCTGGGAGACCATTTTTGTCCGCCCCCCCCGCAAGCCCTGGTCCGAGACGGTTGTGGCCATCAAGACCAACAATATAGGCGCTCAACACACCCGCAGTGCCGTTATGTCTAAGATCTGCCATACATTAACAGATATTATCGGTGTGAAACCCGGCAATATACACATATACGATGCCTGCCATGGCAGTGACATGAGGAAGGACACGCCCTTTGCAGGTCTGCCCGATGGATGCCGGATTGAAGATAGATGGGGCGGCAGCAATACTTACACAAAGATCCCCAGACCCTGGAAGGGGGGTGAAGATAAATCGGAATGTCTCAAATACCTTGTTAACGGAAATGTGGATATCCTCATTAACCTGGCCATGTGTAAAGGACACAGCAGTCGTTTCGGTGGATTCACCATGACTATGAAAAATCATTTCGGCACCTTTTCTCCGTCTTATGGACACTGGATAGGGAGCGTAGACTACCTCATGGGCATCAACCAGACCCCTGAGATCCTCGGTCCCATTGACCCCCGATCCGGCCAAGTCCTTTATCCGCGACAACAGCTCTGTCTCGTCGATGCCCTTTGGGCAAGCGAAGACGGCCCGAAATGTGCTCCGAGTAATCAGCCCAATTTCCTGGCCATGGGTGTGATGTCACCGGTTGTTGATTATATGGTTGCAACCAGGTTCAGAAGCGAAAAAATGGGCTGGGAAACGGATATGGAGACAACGCGTCGCATGCTCACCGAATTCGGATATAGCGAGTCAGATCTGCCGAATGGTGGAAAAATCGTTGAACCCTGATTAAAAACATCTCTCTTCGGACAGCCCGATCACCTGCCCGCACGATGCGAGACTTTTGAAAAATATTCTGAAGCGTAATTGATATGGACAGGGCCGGATATAGAAGCATCTGTTTGCACATCCTATTGTTGTCAATAGTCGTCATGGCCGTTTCTCTGGCAATCGGCTGTTGCCCACGGCATGAGAACCCTTTTCTCCACGGCCTCGGTCTGAAACAATTCGTGCAGCGCGGCCCCACAGAGGTGTACAACAGGGATAATATTTTCGACTATATGAATGGTGAGGCCGAAACCTATCTACCTCTCGGGTTTAGCCTGCTTTACACGGAGCGTTACCGGAAACCGGGGACCGGTAAGCTGATCCTTGTTGAAGTGTATGACATGGGTTCTTCCAATGGGGCCAGAGGGGTTTTTGACGCGTACAGTCGAAGGGGCGGGCGCAGAGTAGAAGGGATCGGCAGTGCAGCGTGGACAGATAATTCACTCATTCTCTTTTGGCGGAGTAAATATTTTTTCAGGGTCGGCCCGGACCCGAGCGCACAGACAGATGCCACTCCTGACCTGAAAGACCTGCTTGAGTTGAGCCGCAACATAGATCACTCTTTCAAAACCTCCTCACCGTAGAAATTACGCCCGGAATTCCTTCCAGATTTCTGAAACCCTTCTATCCACGAATCAACCCGTGCATCACCATAGGCCTCTTTCCAGGCACTTACGATGATATCCACAGGGATATCCGCATAAGTCCCGTGATCTGCGACATATTCCATGAACTGCTTTTTCTCCAAATTGTAGGGATGAAAGATGGAATCTTCACGGCCATTAAATTCCAAGGGGGCTACATTATGTCTTTCACACAGCGTCCTGTTAAATGCCGGGGTTGACTTGACCCATCTGCCATCGAGATAAAACTCAACAAAACCGTGACACAAAAAAAGATCTGAGCCCAAGAATTCAATAAGTTGTCTTGTGGCCAAGTGGTTCCTGACATCGGCAAACCCCACACGGGACGGTATTTGGCAGGCCCTTCCGAGGGCACAGAGAAGTGAAGCCTTGCAAACACAGTAGCGACGGCCGCTTTTCAGGATATTGCTGGCCCGGTAATGCTCGGGTAGATAAAAGGGATAGTAGGGGTCATACCAGATGCCATCGCAAACAGCGTAATATAGTTTTATGGCCCGTTGAACAGTATCTGTGGTTTCGCCCATGGTCTCCCTGGCAAAATCAATTATCGATTGATGCTCGCTGTCAATAATAGTCGTAGGGTCCAGGTATTTCTGGTCAATTTTGCTCATTAATTCTGCTCCTTGATTTTATCCGGCGTAAACGTAAGGGCTCTTGTAAAAGGCGTATACCACCGTCCTATTTTTTACACACAATTTTTTTCTTGACACGTAGTTACTTTATAGCTAAATTGTAACCATATTTTTTCTTGCTGCCAATCATAATAAATTATGAAATAGCATTCACATCAGATAGTTACTGTTTATTTCAGCCCCATATAGATCATGAAAGAAGCTTAGCAGAAATGCCCGACGAAAAGAAATCAAAAAATGATAAAAAAGGCGTATCCGCAAAGACCCGGGGTAAGGTCAAGTTAGAGGTCTATGGCGAAGAAATGGTGGAAAAGATCGTCAAGCAGAGTGGTAATAGTGGACGTGTGTATCTTCCACCTGACTGGGTGGGGTGTAGGGTAAAAATTATAAGGGTTGATTAAACAAAGTTGCCCTATGGATGAACTGGTGGAAAATTTACAGATAAGAAAAATCAAGGCAGAGGACGCTTCTGATATAGGGAGTATCCAGGCAGCCATTACCAAATCGCCCACAAACATCGATTTCAGGCAAATCATTGAAGATCAAGTTCGAAAAGATGAGGATGTCAGCTTTGTGGCCGAGATTGACGGCAAGGTTGTGGGTTATATGATCAGCTACATCGTTTTCGGTGGCTTCGGTCTTGAAAAAGGCGCTTGGATCGCTACTCTCGGGGTAGACCCCAAGTTCATGGGCCAGGGCATCGGCAAGAGGTTGGCAGAGGAGATATTGGAGGTCTATCGCAAAAAGGGTATAAACGATATTTACACCTCTGTTCGCTGGGATTCAGTGGACCTGCTGTCTTTTTTTAAGACATTGGGTTTCGACCGGAGCAATTTTATTAATCTTAGGAAAGAGCTGGATTCTTGACTGCCGCTCTCGTCACGACGTCTGGTCTTTCGTAATGCATGAAAAATAGCGAGACCTTTGCAAAACGCCCCCTTTTAGCTCCCGCCGGGGGCGGGACGTCAGGCTCA
>JACNJD010000112.1 GCA_014382715.1 Candidatus Desulfacyla euxinica
TGCATGCACTCCTCTCTACGAGGAATTCCCCGGGTGGCAGGATAATATCTCCGGGACAAGGGAGGTGGACCAGTTGCCTGAAGAGGCCAGGGCCTATATTAAAGCCATCGAAGATATGTCAGGAATTCCTGCCTCCATTATATCTGTTGGACCGGGGCGGGATGAGACTATTATTGTCAAATATCCCTCTTAGGATTGAAAAGTGGCTCGAAATGCGCGTTTTAATGTATTACAGCAATAATGATGTTCGCTTAGAAGAGATGCCTACGCCCCAAATAGGGCCTGGCGAGCTTCTTTTGAAGGTTGCTGCAAGCGGAATATGCGGCAGTGATGTGATGGAGTGGTACAGACGCGATAAGGTCCCCCTTGTCTTGGGTCATGAGGTGGCAGGAGAAGTAGTCGAAGCAGGGGATGGGGTAGAAGAATTCAAGGCTGGAGACCGGGTGGCCGCAACACACCATGTCCCCTGTAACACTTGCCAATATTGTCTGACCGGGCACCATACTGTCTGCGAAACCCTGCTTAAGGGGACCCATTTCGAGCCCGGAGGATTTGCGGAATATATCAGAGTTCCTGCCATCAACGTAGATCGCGGTGTTTTTCATATCTCTGAAGGAGTCACCTATGAAGAGGCCTCTTTCATGGAACCATTAGCCTGTGTTTTAAGAGGCCAGAAGAGCGCACGGTTGAGGCCGGGGCAGACAGTGCTTGTATTGGGGAGCGGAATATCCGGGTTGCTCCATGTGGGTCTTGCCCGTGCCCTCGGCGCGGGTCTTGTAGTGGCTGCAGATTCCATTCCCTTCAGGCTGGAAAAGGCGAAAGAGATGGGGGCGGATGTTGTCTTCCATGCGGATGACGAAATCCTGGATCGTCTCCGTCAGGCCAATGAGGGTCGTTTGGCCGACTTGGTGATTATCTGTTTTGATGGATTTATTCCGTTAGGTCTCAAGGCGGTTGAAAAAGGGGGGACCGTTCTCTTTTTTGCCGGAGCTGCTGAAGGCGCAACCCTTCCAGCGACCATAAATGACCTTTTCTGGAGGACCGAGATCACCTTGACCAGCACATATGCGGGTGCCCCTTCCGACTGCAGGACAGCCCTTAAACTGATAAAGGAGCGGGCAGTCCCTGTCCTGAAAACCGTGACACATAGACTGGCAATGGCGGAGGCTCCTCTTGGATTTCAGACCGTCTGTGCGCCCACTGAACACGATTGCATCAAGGTTATTGTTGAGCCGCAGAGGTAGCGAAGCTAGATGCTGGTCGAAGATCCCGTTTTTAAGCGGGGATACTGGATGCATGATGTAGGATAGAGGATACGGGATGAAGGATGGCTGGAAAAAACAAGAGGCGTCAAGACCCGGGACCGATTAGCCCCGGGTCTTTCAGACACTATTTAAAACAGCAATAAAGTTTGTCGTTGATCACAGAGACTTTGTCATTCAGAAATCTTGTCTTGTATCCGGCGTTCCTCAGAATCGTATATGCCATCTCTGCCCTCAGACCTGTTCTGCAATGTGCGATAATCTCCTTATCCTTGGGCAGTTCTTTTAACCGCCCCTGGAGGTCGTCCACCGGTATATTCACGGCCCCCTCTATTACACCTGCGGTGGTCTCGCTTGGGGTCCTTACATCCAGAATAAGCACATCTGCGGGTTTCGTTTCCACAATATTCATGAATTCGTCACCAACAATTTCACCCGGATGGGGACGGGGAATGTAAAATATCTTTGTTCTGACGAGGCCTTTCTGTATGCCTCCGTTACTCTTGATCCAGCCTTCATAGCCACCATCCAGAACGAAAACGTGCTTGTATCCCCAGCTTGAGATTTTCTTGACCACAGACGCCAGATCGGCCGTGCCGGTCTTCTCGGAATAGAGGACCAAATGGGCCCTCCTGTCTAAAGGGAACTGATTCTTTTCCCTGACAACGTCCTTCAGCCGAATTGCTACTGCCCCTTGAATGTGGCCCTTTTCCGCTGCTTCCGGTCCTCTGGTATCAATGAGCACGATAAACCCCATCCGCTTCTTGACAAAATCATCGGTGGTGAGCAGCAGATTTCCCGCTCTTGCCCATGCAGGAACACCGGCGTGGTATACCCTGACATTGGTGTAGCCTTGCTTGGCTGCCAGCCTGGCAGCCATGGGGCTGAGCACTCACCTGAAACCTTCACAGTAAAAGATGAGAAGCTGGTTTTTGTCTTTAGGCAGTTTGGCGCTCAACTTTTTCATCTTGGGAAAAGGGATGGAGATGGCGGTGGGAATATGTGCGGTCATATACAGATTTCCCGGACGAGAATCAACTAATGTATAGTCCCCTTTTTCGGGTCCCATAGCAACCAGCTTCGCCAGCTTTTTTGTTCCTATTAACTGGTCTTTGGGTACCTTCATCTCAGGTTTGGCAACGATCTCTGTTGCAACCAGATCTTCTCCAACCCTTTTGTAATGTACCCTGATGGGGATGGTTCCTTTCAGTTTTTTGATGCTGGGCACGTTTTTTATGGTCGTATCTTTTGTGAATTTGACCAGCTTCATCCCGTTGTTGATCTTCATCTGGATGGTCTTCGCCTTGTTGGAACTACTCTTGAAATTGCCGGCCAAGGTATCGTTCATCTTTTTGAAGCCCTGATGACATTTCAAACATTTCTTTGAAATCATTGTTTCTGGCTTTGCGGAATTGTCCGCATTTGCGTAGAGTAAAGGAAATAGAATCAGACCTCCGATAAAGATGGCCAGAATTGTTTTCATGTGTTTCATGTTTAACCCCTTTCGTTTTTTGTTATTGTTCCTTGAAATCCTTGAAAAGCATCCCCTTTTAGCCCGCCTGGGGCCGGGTTCGCTGGCATACGCCCTTACAGAGCAATGACAGACCAAACATTATTCAAGGGTCTCATATCTTATATAAAAAGGCCGTCAACGTTGTCGACCTTGTTGCTGTTTACTCCCCTTCCCTTTGAGCCATTAGACCGCTGATCGGAAATCGGCCCGATACGGATTCGAAAATGATCCCCTGCCCTGCGACGATGTACGACCCGATCCTGTGAACGTTCTATGATCCTGACCAGTTCGTCGGCGGTCTCCTGATCGCGGATCAGGACCTCGAGACATTCATGCGATCCCATCTCTGACAGCGCATGACTGCATTTGAGCAGGGATACAGGAAGTACAACTCCGCGAAGATCAAGTTTTTCAATGGATGACATGGCTTGCTCCGGAAAGATTTCGGTTGTCTTATTGCAATAGCTGTGCCGATATTGAAACCGAATATAATCAAAAACAACCTGTTGATTTTTATTGAAAAAAAGCGGGGGCCGGTTTTGTTTGCCTTAAAAGGTGTTAAATGTTATTTAATAGTGGTTAAGCATTTGATTAACTGGCTTAACAGTTTTGCAAACCTCCACCTGACGAGCAGGCTCAAAGACTGTGTCGCTCTTCGGTTAGCTTATGGAAAATTATCTGATGAAGGAACGGGAAACCAACCGGTACTGGAAAAAGATTCTCGATACCATGAACGATGGCCTGATGCTGGTCGGAACCGACGGAACGATTCTTGAGGTCAACGGCGCCTTTACCCGGTTAACTGGTTATGAAGCGAATGACGTCGTAGGAAGGAGTTGTACCCTGCTCAGATGTGACGCCTGTGAGACAACCCTGGGGGGTGGGGATGGCGCCTGGTGCACTCTTTTTAAGCGAGGCCAGGATGTCAGGAAACGCTGCATTGTGACAAGAAAAGACGGTACCTATCTGCCGACCCTTAAGAATGCTTCCCTTTTGAAGGATGAAGACGGCCGCCCCCTGGGAGCTGTAGAAACCCTTACGGATATCTCCGAAATAGACAGGCTGGACAACGAGGTGGATCAGCTTTCAAGACATTTTGATGAATCGAGCGGCTTTTATGGAATCGTTGGAAAATCAGCAATCATGCAAAAACTCTTTCAGGTTGTCGAAAAGGCCGCACATAGCGATGCGCCGGCCATTATCTGCGGGGAAAGCGGCACCGGCAAGGAACTTGTGGCCAGGGCCATTCACCGTGCCGGCGGAAGAAGAGAAGCCCCTTTTGTTCAACTGAACTGCGCCGCCCTGAATGAGTCCCTGCTCGAGAGTGAACTGTTCGGGCATGTCAAGGGCGCGTTTACCGGCGCTTATCGTCACCGGTTGGGGCGTTTTGAAGCCGCCCACACTGGCGTCATTTTCTTAGACGAGATAGCTGATATTCCCATATCCACCCAGGTGAAGCTCCTCAGGGTCCTTGAAACAAAGCAGTTTGAACGTGTGGGAGACATACAATCCATTTCCGTGGATGTCCGGATTATCACGGCCACCAATAAGGATCTCGGGGAATTGATTGCCCGGAAGCTGTTCAGGGAAGATCTGTTTTTTCGTATCAATGTCATACCGATTATCCTTCCTCCTCTTCGCGAGCGGCCCGAGGACATTCCACTCCTTATAAATACATTTATCGGCCGGTTACAGTCGAGGACCGGGAAAAAGATTATAGGGGTAACCCCTGCGGCCATGGAACGGTTCATGACCTATGAGTGGCCGGGAAACGTGAGGGAGTTAAAAAGTGCCCTGGAATACGGATTTGTCATTGTTGAAAGCGGGTTGATCGACATGGAGCATCTGCCGCCTCATATTGTTGAAACCAAATCGGACAGGATGAATCAGGCAGCCTTTTCCGGCCGCGACAACGCACATGAAAAGGCAGCATTGATCGAGGCCTTGAAGGAGAGCAGAGGAAATCAATCCCAGGCGGCGCGTATCCTCGGTATAAGCCGGGTAACCGTCTGGAACCGGATGAAAAAATATGGAATTAATCTAAAAAAAGTTATGGCACCATAGGCCATTTCAGAAGTGGTCTTCTGACAAGTGGAGAATACATAATGATAACAAAGCAGGTCACACTTGATCACGGAAGCGGGGGGGAGGCTTCCCACGAGCTGGTCCATGACATCTTAATCAGTCGTCTCGATAACGAATTCCTGCAACAGTTGGATGACAGTGCAGAGGTAGACCTGTCAGGGGGCAGGTTTGCAATGACCACAGATTCTTACGTGGTGGACCCCATCTTTTTTCCTGGCGGCGACATCGGAAGCCTTGCAGTTCATGGCACTGTAAACGATTTATCCATGCAGGGAGCAATCCCGCTTTATCTTACTCTTGGTCTTCTCCTTGAGGAAGGTCTGCCAATGGAAGACCTTATCAAGATCGTTGATTCGGTTGCTCATGCCTCCCAGGAGGCCAGCGTAAAGGTGATCGCGGGAGATACCAAGGTGGTGCCAAAGGGGAATCTGGATAAGATCTTCATAAATACCTCAGGTATCGGATCTATACCGCAAGGTGTTGATGTGAGCAGCCACAATGCCCGGCCGGGAGACCAAATCCTTATCAATGGCGACATAGGAGACCACGGAATTGCCATACTTACCAGTCGTGAGGGCCTTGACTTCAAGACCGGCTTAATAAGTGACAGCGCGCCTCTCAATTCTTTGGTCTCATCTATCTTAGAGGTCAGTTCTCGAATTCATGTCTTGAGAGATCCCACTCGTGGCGGGGTTGCAACAGCTCTGAACGAGGTTGCAGGTCAATCCGGTGTCGGCATCCAACTCTTTGAAGACTCTCTCCCGATTGCTAAGCCTGTAGTGGCTGCCTCAGAGATCCTGGGGCTCGAGCCACTCTATTTGGCCAATGAAGGCAAATGCCTGATTGCCGTTGCACCCCAGGACGCCGATTCGGTGCTCAGCACCATGAAAATGGATAAGTACGGAAAGAATTCCAGGATAATCGGTGAGGTTATAGATAAGAATCCCGGGCGGGTTCTTCTTAAGACTAAGGTAGGTGGAACCCGCATACTCTCTATGCTCACGGGAGAACAGCTGCCAAGGATCTGTTAACGTCTTCAGGTTGTCTTAAGGTTTATGGTATGGCTTTTGTTGCAAAAGAAATGAAACGCCTTACGGGTAAGGCGATTCACAATCAGCAGATGATAAGAGATGGCGATCATTTGTTAGTCGCAGTATCAGGAGGCAAGGACAGCTTATCCCTCTTGTGGCTTCTGAGGGAGAGGATTAAACGGATAC
>JACNJD010000219.1 GCA_014382715.1 Candidatus Desulfacyla euxinica
TAGGTGGGGGATTTTGAAGTGGCCATGAGTGGGGGATTTTGGGTGGCCATCCGGGACAAGAAGATAGTAGACAGTTCGTATGGATCTAACGTTTATCATAATAGATAGTATATCTTTCATTCATTGCCTCGATCAATAGTTTATCAAAGACAATTTCGCTGGTATTATCTCCAAAATAGCAAAAAAATTGTTCTTTTTTCAGTTCCTCCGCGAATTGCATGCACGCCCTTAGAGAGATTAATGCAGCATAGCATACATGCTGCATGCAGCAGAAAAGCGGCATATATTCTTCATGAAAACCTGTGTGATTTCATCCATTTAGGAATATCTGGTGCAATTTCGGTTGGTTATCTTATTATGACCAAAATTGCTTAAATATCGCGCCGTTACACGCCAATGCCTGTCTGGCATTCTTTTTGCAACATTTAGAACACCATCGCAATTTCCGGCGGAAACAGATCCACTTCTACGAATATAAATTATGGGGGTCGAAAATGGGGAAGTTTGTAAGAACTTTTGGCGAAATGACTAAGGAGGACATCCAGGAGGCAGGCGGAAAAGCGGCTAATCTCGGAGAACTCACCCAAAACGGTTTCAATATCCCGCCGGGGTTTTGTGTAACAAGTGAGTCATTATCCTATCACACTGAAAAAAACAATCTGCAACCCCA
Organism: Candidatus Desulfacyla euxinica; assembly: GCA_014382715.1. Taxonomy (GTDB): domain Bacteria; phylum Desulfobacterota; class DSM-4660; order Desulfatiglandales; family Desulfatiglandaceae; genus Desulfacyla; species Desulfacyla euxinica. The sequence goes on from JACNJD010000219.1 coordinate 671, forward strand.
GATTGATGCCATTGCTGCAGATTTTGATTACGAAGATTTCGGGGAGATGGATGACAAAACGGCCAAGATCAGGGACCTTATTGCAAATGCAGAGATCCCCGACGATCTCTACAAAGAGATATGTGGGGCAATAAAGATATTAAATACACCTGAGCAGTCTTTTGTAGCGGTTCGTTCTTCTGTGGCCGTTAAGGACAGTTCGGTCTCCTCTTTTCCCGGAATGATGGATACCTACCATTATTTGAAAGGAGAAGCAGAAATTGTAGAGCATATAAGAAAATGCTGGGCTTCTTTGTGGACCAGTCGCGCCACTTTCAACCGCTATCACAAGAATATCGAACATCATCTCGGGCTCATTGCAGCCATCGTTCAGAAGATGGTCAATCCGGAAATGGCGGGGGTCTTGTTTACGGCCAACCCCATTAGCAGCAGCAGGGACGAGATGGTTATTGAGGCCAACTGGGGATTGGGTGAATCCGTAGTGTCAGGAAAATCCATGAATGACTTTTTCTTGTTGGATCACTCTTCCGGCAAAGAAAAAACGAGAAAGATCGCCAAGAAGACCGTTATGGTCTGTTTTGATGAGGACAAGGGTTTTGGACGGAAAGAGATGGCTGTGGCTCCTGACATGATGGATGCTACGACCCTTTCGGAAGAGCAGGTAAATGAACTGGGAAACATGGGTCTCAAAATTGAAGATGTGTTCGGATTTCCCCAGGACATCGAATGGGCATTTCAAAAGGGGGAGCTGTTTATCCTGCAGAGCAGGAATATCAGAACGTTAAAAGAGTAGAGTGACGGCAATGGGAAATCAAAAAACCCTTAACGGGTATTTTGTAGATTTTTGGAAATTAATTCTTTAATTGAAAGGAGAAAGGAACATGGCACAACGAACTGTAGACGCACATAATCACTGGTATCCAAAAGAATACCTGGAATACCTCATGACCCGGGGCGACGACGAAACCCCCTACATGAGGCATGATGGCGGAAGCCATTACCGGGGCTATTACAAAGGTGTTGCCTGCTGCCATATTGATCGGCCAGGGCATTATGAACTGGATGCCAGGATCAAGGATCTTGACGCCGCTGGTCTGGATACACAGCTTCTGAGCGTGACCATTCCTGGACCGGAAACCTTAGAGCCGGAAAACGGAATACACTGGGCCAAGAAATGTAACGATGCCCTGAAGCAGGCGACGGAAGATTACCCGGGGCGTTTCTACTTCCTGGCGACGCTTCCCTGGCAGGTTCCGGATGAAGCATGCAAGGAGTTGGAGAGGTGTTACGAGATGGGTGCAAAGGGTGTTCAGATGTTCTCCAATTTCGCCGGCGAACCCGTGTGGTTAGATAAATTTCACGGCATATACGAAATCGCGGATAAAAACGAAATGCCCATGCTGGTCCATCCGGCCAACCCCCTCACGGGCCCCGTTATGGATATGGTGAAGATTCCCTACCAGCTTTGGGGCTATACCCTGGACACCAGTATGGCGGTTGTGAGTATGATTTTTCAGGGGTTATTTGAAAAATTTAAAAACCTGACGCTTGTTCACGGACATCTCGGTGGTATGGTTCCCTATTTTGTACGCAGATTGGCGGATTCTTATAAGGGTTATGGAAAGGAATGGGGAATTGAACTTTCGGAATCCCCTGACGAGACCTACAGAAAAAGGGTCTATCCTGACACAACATCCTTTTATCTTCCGGCCATGAAGTGCTGCCTCGAATGGGTAGGCGCAGGGCAGATGTGTATCGGTACCGACTACGCTCATCGTGTGGGCGATCCCGAAGGCGCCATCAAGGCCGTCAAAGACCTGGGAGATCAGGCGGGTTTGAGCCAGGAAGAAATTGACCTGATCCTTGGCAAAAATCTGGAGAAGATCTTCAAGCTGCCGCCCATGCCCTAACAGGGATGTCAGTAAATTCTAGCATGAACCAGTCTGTCCTGCTATGCTGAAGCGTAGCGGGACAGTTCCGGTTTGACGGGGAATGTTCACCTGATCGCGTGTCAATTATTTTGGAGGAATCAAAAAACCATGGTCATGGAAGTCAAATGGTGCGGCTTTGATTACGGGCAATGCATTATGGAACCGGGCGGACTCAGAAACCCCCGATTATATGGTGACCTTTACAGAGACTTGGGCAGACCCGAACTGATTCCGGATAAAATCCGAAAATACCGGATACTGAAAGAAAAATACGGAAGCTACGGCCGGATCAAAGAGGGGCATCGCGATGAAATTTACAGCTTTGTCCTGGATGATGATCCGGAAGCCATAGAGCTGTTCAGCGAGAAGGAGCAGGAGCTTCTGGACATGGGGGAAGGTCTTGAGGACGCTCTCAAATATCTGCAATCTGAGGGTATTGAACTTCAGGTGGTCTCTGAAATGAAAAAGACTTTGGGGGCAGTTGGGACCGACATAGTATCCAGATTCCTGAAGCAGCGAGGACTTGTGGAATATTTCACAGAACTGGTGACCCCGCAGGGCAAAATCAATCTGATCGATAATTCGGTGGACGATAAATACAAGGGGTACACTAAAAAAGACGGGACCCTGTACGATGTTCTGGCCCAGGAGTTAAAGGAGCGTGGCATTGAACCCCATGAGGCGGTTATGATAGGAGACAAACCAGAGACAGACATCGATCCAGCTCACGAACGGGGATTCAAGACCATCAAATACACCGGATTCATTGACTTGGGTCCATCCAAGGCAGATCTCGAAATCCATTCCTTTGAGGAAATAAAGCGCATTTTGAAAAAAAAGGATTAGCTCAATGCTCAGACCAAAAGCAAAAAAAATCATCGTTCAATTTGACGACGGAACACAAACAGAATCGGCCTTTGAGGACCTGACAGCCCATTTGCAGCGTGAACTTCTGAAACAACCTGTCCTGTTCGATTTCAACCCGGATGGGGACAATAAAAAATTTCTTCTCCTGGAATGGAAGGACGGATGGAAGGAAGTAATGGCCGTGGATTCTACCTGCAGGGAGATCAATCGCTATTATGTCATTACCCGTCCTGAAGACACGGGACGTCTATCTTTGAACAGGGAAGACGGTTATCCGGAGCTTATTGAGATCGGAAGAGAACCCCTGAATTTAAAGCAGATCGGTTTTGTTAATAATCATGAAATTGCTCTGAAACAATCGGACCGTGAAGGGAAAAAAGTGGATCATTTCTTTTCATTAAAAATGAATGGCGATTTGCTTTCCACTATCGTTGAGGGTTTCCGGAAAGCCTTGAATGAGGAGGGAATCGAGATAAAGACGCTGTCAATGGACACTTTCAGGCAAAGCCCGGGCATCTATCCAAAGATTGCACGTCGAATGGGTATCAGGGCTGTTGAGCGACAGCAGGACGTTCTTGATTTCATGGATTATCTGGCACGAAATGCCACGCAGGAACCATAAGGAGATAGATATGAAACTCTTTGAGCCTTTTACCATCAACAGTAAATTGACCGTCAACAATCACATCATGATGCCCCCGGTTGTGACACGACTGGCCACCACCAAAGGGGAGGTGACGGATGAGCTAATCGATCGGTATGTCCTTTATGGACAGGGGGGCGCCGGAATCGTGGTGACAGAAGCGGTATCCGTGAAAAGGCAGAAAAGCGGCCAGCTGTTGCGCTTGAGCGAGGATGCGTTTATCCCGGGGATGCAGCAGCTGACAGAGCGCTTTCACGGAGAGACGGATTCCAGGATTGCGCCTCAAATTATTCATTTCCTCAAAATTGCAAGAAGCGGTTATCGCCAGACCGTAAACGATTTGACTTTGGAAGAAATCCAGGAGATCCCCGAGCTCTTTGCAAGGGCCGCGGAAAGGGCCAGAATTGCAGGATTTGATGGGGTGGAACTCCATTATGCCCATGCATACACCATAGCATACATGCTTTCCCGATACAATCACAGAAAAGATGAATATGGCGGATCCCTGAAAAAACGGCTGCTGCTTGCAGAACAGGTGGTGGAGGCGACCCGGAAAGCGGTGGGTGATGATTTCCTCCTCGGGGTTCGCATGAATGGTGATGAGTTTGCCCTTGGCGGAAACAGCCTGATCCAGGGAAAAGCTATTGCTTTGCGTCTGGCGGAGCTGGGCCTTGATTATATAAGCGTATCGGCAGGGGGAAAATTTGAAGACGCGATTCCGGTAGAGGGCGAAGCTCTGGACCCGTACACCGGATACAGCGGCCATCGCTCCATGCCGCCCAAATGGATGCCCGAAAAAGTGAATGTCTACCTCGCTGCCGAAATCAAGAGAACCATTAACAAGGCTGGATTCAATACCCCGGTGATCACCGCCGGCCGCATACCAACTGCAGAGGTCGCAGAAAATGTTCTCCAGAACGGCGAAGCGGATATGGTGGCCATTGCCCGCCCCATTCTGGCAGACCCCTACTGGCCCAAGAAATACCAGGAAGGACGTGAAAATGAGATTCTCAAATGCATCTACTGCAATAAATGTCGGGAAGCAGAAGGGGCCTTTGAAGAGGTGACGTGTTTTCAATGGAACAGAAAAGACGGCAGCACATCCCCTCCCAATCCATAATCCATTTATGCGAACTAAAACCACCTGGTGTACCGTGACCTGCATGGTCTGGGCGAAAAGGAGATGGTGTTATGGTTTTTGAAGGGTTTACACCGTACGATTCGGACGCAGCAAAGCTTTACAGCAAACAGCGATGGTGGCTTGGACTAACGCTGGGGGACATGCTCGATAAGACCTGCGATCTTTATCCCGAAAGGGAAGCGTTGGTGGGACCGGAAGCGCGGTATACCTGGTCGGAAGTCCGGCAGTTGGTGGACCAGATGGCCTACAATCTGCTTCAAGAGGGGTTTGAGCCCGGGGATACCGTGCTCCTTCAACTTCCCAACTGGCCGGAATTTGTCATCTCATATTTTGCCTTACAAAAAGCGGGTCTGGTGATGGTGCTGCTGACTGTAAATCATACGGCCCGGGAAATCGCCCATCTGTCGAAACTTACCCGGCCCAGGGGCTGGATTGTTCCCTCAAAATACAGGAAAACCAATTTTCTATCCATCATCGAGCAGGTAAAGCGTGAAAATTCAAACCTTGAAAAGGTCATCCTGGTGGGGCATGATGTACCCCCCGACTACCTGAATTTAGATGATTTGTTGAAACCGAATACCGACCCGGCTGTGATCCGTGCTGCGTTGGAAAAGGCCCGGCCGGACCCGGGGGATGTTTGTCAGATCCTTCCCTCCGGGGGCACCACCGGGCTGCCCAAAGGAGCACCCCGGACCCACAACGATTATATCTGCAACATTGAATACAAATCCCTGGCCTGGGACATTAACCCTACGGATACCTGTCTCGTTGTAGCCACCGTGGGGCATAACCTGGCCCTGCTGGTCTGTGTAGGAGCCTCAGTATTTCACGGTGCTAAAATTGTCATGCAGGACTCAACCTACCCGGAAGATTTCTGCCGGGCGGTACAGGATGAAAAAATAACCTGTACGGGTCTGGTTCCCACCCTCATCAGTCGAATCGTGAAGTATGAAAAGCTCACGGATTTCGATCTCACATCATTACAAAAGATTTATGTGGGTGCGGCCAACAGCCCTCCGGAACTGGTTCGGGAAGTGGAAGAGAAAATCGGAGCCCGTTACATCAATGCATTCGGCATGGTGGAAGGGCCTGTGTGTCAATCCAGGCCGGATGATCCCGTGGCGGTCCGATTCGGTACTATCGGTCGGCCTTGTTGCCCCTATGACCATATAGTGACGTTGGATGAGAATGGGAACAAGACGTCTTCCGGCGTTGAAGGGGAGTTAGCTGCAAAGGGGCCGGGGGTGTTTACCGGCTATTTTAACAACCCCCAGGCCAACCAGAAGGAATTCACCCTGGACGGCTATTTCCGCACCGGCGATCTGGCTACCATCGATGAAAACGGGCGTGTGCGTATTACCGGAAGGATCAAGGATATCATCATTCGAGGTGGTGAAAACATCGCGGCCCGTGACGTTGAGGACGCCATCTCCACCTATTCAAAGGTTGAATACGTGGCCGCCGTGGGTATGCCGGATCCCGACCTGGGAGAAGTGGTGTGCGCCTACATCAAAGCGGCCGGGGAAACGTCTATTACCCTTGAAGAAATTATCAACCATCTAACTGAGGTGGGGGCATCCAAAGCCTTCTATCCGGCCCGGGTCGAAGTGCTTCAGGATATGCCGCTGACCGCAGCCGGAAAGGCAGATAAAAAGATACTAAAAAAAGACATTGAAGAAAAACTCAAGAACTAATGATCAGGAGGTTTTACTTATGGGACTGGAAGGGAAAACAGCAATTATAACGGGAGGGGCACAGGGAATCGGTAAGGCCATTGCCTTGCGGCTGGCAAAAGACGGCGCCAACATCGGCATTTTGGATCTCCAGCAGGACCAGGCCGATAAAACAGCCGGAGAAGCCAGGGCGTTGGGGGGCAAGGCCGTGGCGCTGGGGTGTGATGTCACCGATTACAAAAAGGTCAAGACCTGTGTGGCGGAGGTTAAGGATGTCTGCGGTTCCATTGACATCCTTATCAACAATGCGGGCATAGACATCGCCAAAATGTTCGTCAATACGGATGAGTCCATCTGGACCAAAATCATCGACGTTAATTACCGCAGCTTTCTGAATACCTCTCATGCATGCATTCCTTATATGATTGAACAGAAAAGCGGAAATATCGTCAGCCTCGGTTCCGATGCGGGACGGATTGGCAATCCTGGCGAGGTTCTGTACTGCGGCACAAAAGCAGCCATCATGGCCAGTTCAAAGGCCTTGGCCAAGGAGTTGGCCCGCTATAACATCCGTGTCAACGCGGTCAGTCCCGGGCCTGTCCATACAGAACTCTGGGATAAACTCCATGACGGCGAAAAGGGGAAAAAAGTGACTGAAGCGGTCACCCGGGCGATCCCCATGAGGCGTTTGGGTACCCCCGAGGACGTGGCGGATGTGGTGGCCTTTTTCGTGAGTGAGGATTCAAGGTATTTGACGGGCCAGGTACTCAGCATTGACGGCGGTCTGACCATGATAGGTTAAGAAAAGGAGAAGGATATGGATTTCAGCCTACCTGAGAAGATTTTACAATTGAAAGAAGAGGCACAGGACTGGGTGGAGAATGTCTTGAATCCTTTGTCCGTGCCTTTGGAAGAAGAAGAGCGGGTTCCTGAAGAGCTGGTGGAAGAGTTAAGAAACGGACGATTTCGTTTTTTTGGTCTCACTATCCCCAAAGAATATGGCGGCGAGGGATGGACCGCCACGGAATGGTTCACTGTCCTCGAGGAATTAGCAAAGGCCTATGCCACGGTTAGACTCGTTGCCCACACAATGAACGGGTTATTCTGGAGACCCCTTCTTTATTTCGGAACAGAGGAGCAGAAACAGCATTATCTACCCAGACTGGCAACGGGAGAGATCTGGTCGGCAAACAGTCTGACAGAACCTGAGGCGGGTACCGGCAAGGACATCAATTCAAAGGCCGTAAAAAACGGCGATGAATATATCCTGAATGGGCATAAATGGCTCATCACGTTATTTCCCGGGTACACCAAATTGATCTACGCCTTTGCCGGTACTGAAGAAGGGATCACCTCCTTTCTCGTGGATGTCCCGAACAAGGGTCTGGTGCTCAAACCCATGGAAAAGATGATGGGATGCGTGGGGCCGCGTCATTATAATGTGATTTACAGGGATTGCAGGGTTCCAGCATCCAACGTCTTAGGGGAAAAGGGTAAAGGGTTGGATGTGGCCTTTGGCATGCTCCATCTGAGCCGGGTTTCCATAGCCTTCTGCGAGGTGGGTCTGGCCCAGAGAATGCTTGATCTCGCCATCGATTATGCCAAGAGACGGTCCACCTTCGGCAAGCTTTTGGCCAAACGCCAGGCCATCCAGAACAACATCGCCCAGATGGGCACGGAAATCCAGGCTGCCAGACTCCTGGCCTACGAGGCCGCATGGAAGTTCGATCAGGGCCAGGACATCGTAAAAGAGGCTGCCATGGCCAAGCTGTTTGCCGAACAGGTCCTGATCCGGGTATCTGAAATGGCATTGAGAATTCATGGAGGTATCGGCTACACCAAGGCCTACCCTCTGGAAAGGCACTTCAGGGATGCCCGGTCATTCCATTTTGAGGAAGGGACAGAAGAGATTCAGAAGCTTCTGATCTCCAGATATTTTCTCAAATAAAGCCCCCGGGCGCAAAACGGGATGAAAATAAGTCTAATTGGGGAGGGATCCGTATGAAAGATGGCGTCAAGGTGATTGATATCCACAACCATTTTTATTCGAGGCCGTGGCTCGATTATCTGTCTAAAAGGACGGAAGAACCGCGGTTTGAGTGGACCGGTCCCACATCGGGTGTGGCCAAGGTAGGGGCCATAGCCACCAGCCATGTGGACAAACCCGGTGACTTTGATATCCAGGCCAGGGTGGAGGATCTGGATGTGGCAGGCATCGATGTCCAGGTTCTGTCGCACACCTGCCCCGGGGTGGCGGAACTTCCGGTTTCGGAGAGCATTGAGTGGGCAGGAAAAATCAACGACATCTTTGCGGAAATCTGCAGGGACGGGTCTGGCCGCTTTCACTTCCTGGCAACGCTGCCCCCGGCAGACATCGATGAAGCCCTGAAAGAGATGGACAGGGCCTACCAGGAGTTGGGAACAAAAGGTTTTCAGATGTTTTCCAGCATCAACGGGGTCTTGGCAACAGACCCCCAATTCTATCCCATCTTTGAGAAAGCAGCCGGGTTCGGTGTGCCGGTCAAAATCCATCCCTCCTTCAGGCCGCTCACGACAGATGCCATGCAAAAGGCCGGTCTGCCCCTTCAGCTTTTCGGATTCACCTTAGACACGACCATGGTGCTGACCCTGATGCTGTTTCAGGGTTTTTTTGAAAAACTGCCGGGATTGAAGGTTATCCATTCCCATCTCGGGGGCATGGCCCCTTATATGATGGGCCGAATTGATACCGCCTTCAAGCGTTATAAAAAAGTGGTCCAAATTGACGCCTCCCGTACCCCTTCCGAGGTCTATCGGGAGCATGTATACGTCGATACCCTGGCAATGCACGTTCCGGCAATCAGGTGTGCGTACGAATATATGGGGATTGACCGACTGCTCTTTGGCACGGATTATCCTCACAGGGCATCAGGTACTGTAGAAGACAATATGGCCATATTAGACAAGGTGGGATTTACTGAAAACGAGAAAGAAAAGGTGCTGTCAGGGAATGCAAAAACGCTCTTCAATCTCGTATAATATTTTTAGTACAGACCTCGTTAACTGGTTAAGTCCCGCCTGAGGCGGGATTAAGTTGTTGTTATAATAGATCATACCTATGATTTGCTTGAAAATTGGACATTCAGTTTTTGAAAAGCTATAACATCCGGAAATTATAGAATATATTTTCCTGCTCAACGATTTAACCTCTCAACTACTGAACGAGGTCTGTAGTAACATGGAGATGGATTTTATAGCCAGTATGAGGTAAGAAGGGATGGAGCGTGTGAATGCGGGGCATGAGGCGTATGGCGTCTAAGGCCATTGCGTTCAGAAACCCACCAACTGCCGGAAAATCAATTTTTGCGGCCTATTCATTGGAGGTAAAGGAATGGAGAAAAAAAAGATTGGGCAAAAAGGTGTAACGAGGCGGGATTTTATTAAAACAGTAGCTGCTGCAGGCGTTGCCGCAGCTGGAGCCCCTTTGCTATTACCTAAAACATCTCACGCGGCCAGGGACTATATCCTGATTGGCCATCCGACTCCTGCAACCGGCCCCATAGCCGCCTTCGGAGAAACCTCCAAATATGCGGATAAACTGGCCGAACAGGAAATCAACAAGGATGGGGGGATATTCATTAAGAAACTGGGTAAGAAACTCCCCATAAAGGTCAAATCGGTGGACACGGAGAGCAATCCCACAAAGGCTGCCCAGGTGGCCTCCAAATTGATTTTGCAGGACAAGGTGGATATGATGATTGTGCTGCACACCCCTGACACGGTCAACCCTGTGGATGCCATGTGCGAGAGATATGAAGTTCCGTGCATCTCCTCGGTTGCGCCCATTGAGCCATGGTTAACCGGAGGTCCCTATAAATGGTCCTTTCATTATTTCTGGGGTCTGGGTGACATCATAACCGTTTTCACCGGTATGTGGAACGAATTTGCCAAAGACACCAATAAGGTGGTCGGGGGTTTCTGGCCAAATGATCCTGACGGGGCCGTGTGGGCCCAGGAGTTCACCAAAAAGCTCAACAGTATGGGCTACAGGGTGGTGGATGTAGGCAGGTTTCCTTATGGCATGCAGGATTTCAGCAGCTTTATCAGCACATGGAAAAAAGAAAAAGTGGAGATACTTACCGGTGTTCCTATTCCGCCCGACTGGGCAACCTGCTGGAGACAATGCCACCAGCAGGGATTTATCCCCAAGATTGCCACCATCGGAAAAGCTATCCTCTTCCCGGGCGCAGTAAATGCCCTGGGCGGAAATCTTCCAAACGGTCTCAGCTCTGAAATCTGGTGGACGCCGTGGCATCCATTCAAGTCCTCTCTGAACGGGATGTCCTGCAAAGAACTGGCGGCACTTTGGACCAAAGATACGAAAAGGGAGTGGACCCAGCCTTTAGGTTTCGACTATGCTGCCTTTGAGATAGCTGCAAATGTCCTGAAACGGGCCGGTTCTCTCGACAAAAAGAAGATCCGGGAATCGCTGGTTCAAACCGATCTGAACACCGTCGTTGGACCCATTAAATTCAATAAAAAGAATTATGCACTGACCCCGCTGGTGGGCGGACAGTGGGCAAAAGGCACCAAGTGGCCGTGGGATCTTCAGATTACCTACAATAAGGAGCATACCAATATTCCTATAACGGGCGATATGATCTTTCCAATTCCTCGATAACCGATAAACATGAAGGCCCCCCACGAGTTTTAAGGGGGTCTTCTTTAAACATTCCCTATCCCCGGGTGTTGGCTGTTTTTTCAATGTTCGACCGTCCATCAACACTCATCACTACTTATGGTGCCTTCAACCAGAGGAACAGTAGATGCCGGAGATCCTGAAGGTCAACAATCTAAGCAAATCTTTCGGCAAGGTAAGAGCGGTTCACGATCTCAGTTTCAAGGTGGATCAGGGGGAGATACTGGGCATCATTGGTCCCAATGGTGCGGGAAAGACAACCTTGTTCAATCTCATCTCCGGTGAGATCAAACCTGATGCCGGAGAAGTTATATTCAACGGGAAAGATGTAGCTATAACCCAGACCTTTAAGAAATGCCGTATGGGCATTGCGCGCACCTACCAGATTCCCAGACCTTTTCTTAATATGACTATCCTGGAAAATCTCCTTGTGGGATCCATCTACGGCGCTGGAAAATCCTATAAGGAATCAAAGAAGCAGTGTGTACGGATTCTGGAGAAAACCGGATTGTCAGCCAAGTCCGGGGCCTTAGTGGGGACACTACCCCTTTTGGATCGTAAACGTCTGGAACTGGCCAAAGCGCTTGCTACCAACCCGGTTCTGCTGCTGGTGGATGAAGTGGCCGGGGGGCTCACTGAAGGGGAGGTGGAAGAATTCCTCAGGATTATACACGGGGTTCGCAAGGAGGGTGTTACGGTTCTATGGGTAGAACATATTGTCATGGCTATGACAAAAGGGCCTGACCGGTTGTTGGTAATGAATTTTGGTCGAAGGCTCTTTGTAGGCAGACCGGATGAGGCCTTCAACTCGCCGGATGTTCAAAAGATCTATTTGGGGGATGAGGACTAACCATGCCCTTGCTTGAGATGAAAGATGTGGACACCTTTTATGGCGAGCTTCAGGCCCTGTTCAAGGTCAGCATTGAAGTAGACAGGGGCCGGATCGTATCAGTTCTTGGCGCCAATGGAGCCGGCAAATCTACCCTCCTCAAATCCATATCAGGGCTTCTTGAGACCAGGTCGGGAAATATCGTCTTTGATGGGAAGAGGATTGACGGTCTTCCACCCCATGACATCGTAGACTTAGGGTTGTCTCTCGTCCCTGAAGGCCGAAAGATCTTCTCCAGTCTGACTGTTCGAGAAAACCTGATGATCGGCTCTTATACACCCAAGGCACGAAAGCAGAGCCACAAGACATTAAAAGGCATTCTGAAACTTTTTCCATCTTTACATGCAAGGATTTCTCAGAAGGGAACCGACCTGAGTGGGGGGGAACAGCAGATGCTGGCCATCGGCCGGGCCCTCATGTCTCGGCCGCGCTTCATCATCTTTGATGAGATCTCTCTCGGGCTGAGTCCTCTGGTTGTAAAGGAACTGTACCGGGCCGTAAAGAAAATCAATCAGGAAGGGATGACAGTGGTCCTGGTGGAACAGGACGTAAAACGAAGTCTCAAAGTTGCGGACTTCGCCTATATTCTCCAGGAAGGGAAAGTTACACTTCAAGGAAACCCGAGACACCTGACCGAGGAAACCGTGAAAAGAGCCTATTTTGGTCTCTGAACAGGGTCATTAGGGGTGGTTTTCAAGCGGGTCAGGTTATGGGTAAAATCACATGATTGAATATCTGGAACCATTGATTAATGGCATCTTATTGGGTGGGCTCTACGGTGTCGTAGGCATCGGTCTTTCCATGGTCTTTGGAATCATGAGACAGGTGAACCTGGCCCACGGCGAGTTGATGATCCTGTCAAGCTATCTCAGCCTTGTCTTTCTTCAGGTCCTGGGGCTACACCCCCTCGTCACCCTCATTCTTGTGGCTCCGCTAATGTTTTTCATTGGGTACCTGATTCAAATCCTTCTTTTCAACAGGGTTATGCAGCGGGGAATGGAACCTTTCCTCATGATCTCTTTCGGGCTTTCCATTATCATCCAAAACGCCCTTTTACTGATCTTTACCCCCGACGCGCGTTCCCTGGAGACGGCCATGGTCATCAAGGGCGTGGACGTGTTCGGTCTGTTCAACATTCCGCTCATCTATCTCGTAAACTTTACCGTAGGAGCTCTTGTCCTGACGGCGCTTCACCAGTTTATGAAACGGACTTATATGGGTTGGGCCATTAATGCCTCGGCAGACAACGAAACCGCGGCCAAACTCATGGGGATCAATGTCAACAAGGTCTACGCTTACGCCCTGGGGATTGCCGCTGTTACGGCCGCCATTTCGGGGGTGCTTGTGGGCATGAGCTTTACCTTCTATCCTCACTCGGGTACGCAGTACCTGATCATTGCCTTCGGAGTGGTCATTATCGGAGGCTTAGGCAGTCTTCCAGGGACCTTTCTGGGGGGTCTTGTCCTCGGTGTTTCTCAACTGTTCGGTGGACGGATTCTCGGCCCCGGGTTTCAATTGTTAAGCGGTTACATTATTCTACTCATTATTCTGACCGTAAGACCACAGGGCATCTTGGGCGGGAGGTAAATGTCTTGATGACCGCCAAACCCATACGACTGACCTTCATTGTTATCCTCCTGGCATTCCTGGTGACCATGCCCCTGTGGGCGTCTCGATATGCGGTCAATGTTGGACTTCTCGTCTGTCTATATGTGACCCTGGCTTCCATGTGGAACCTCCTGGCGGGGTATTCAGGGATGGTCTCTCTTGGGCAGCAGATGTTTATCGGATTGGGTGGGTATACCCTGGCCGTATCTTCCATGTACTTCGGTGTTCCCGTCTACCTCAGTGTTCTCTTTGGAGGGTTCATCTCCGTATTTCTTGCAGTGCTTATATCCGTGTCTGTGTTTAGAATGAAAGGTGTCTATTTTGCCATCGGTACGTGGGTTATTGCGGAGGCTTTGGGAATTTGTTTCAGTAACTGGGGGTATGTGAAATATGGCATGGGTATGTTTATTCAACCTGCCTACAAACTCAGTATGTCCGGCGTCTACTATGCGGGCTTGATACTATGCGTCAGCTCGGTTGCCCTCGTCTTTCTCCTGCTCAGGTCAAATCTTGGCCTGGCCCTGATGGCCATTCGGGACGATGATCAGGCATCCGAAACGCTCGGTGTCAATATCTTCCGGTGCAAATTCATCTGCTTCCTCTTGAGCGCCTTTATCACAGGGCTGGCAGCCGGGGTACTGTATCTCAATGCCATATTCATCCAGCCTTTTGAGGCCTTTGGCATCAGCTGGACAGTCAACCTTTTGTTTATTGTCATTATAGGAGGCATCGGGACAGTCGAAGGGCCAATTCTCGGTGCCATCATCTTTGTTCTTCTGCAGCAATTCCTATCGGAATATGTAGGATACAACCTGATCATTTTTGGAGGCATTACTATTGGGGTCATCTTTTTCGCTCCAAGAGGGCTTGTGGGCACCCTTCAAATGAAAACGGGATGGGAACTGTTCCCGGTGCGGCGTCAATAAAGGTTTTGCCTGTTGCCGGATTGTTTAACCGGACTTAATCGCGACCTCAGGCAGTGATACCATTAATACAATATAAAATGACACGAAGTTCCTTAACTTTAGGCACTTTAGGCACTTAAATCAAAGTAACTTCCAAGAAACCAGCCACCTCCTCCAGGGTGGTCATTTGACTTTTCAATCAATCAAAACAAGGGGGCATAAGAAATGTTAGACAGGAGCATCAGTTCTTTAAGAACATTGAGACCGGAAACAGATTTTGACAAATCGATCTTTTGGTTCAGGGATGATCTGCACCAGCCCTATGCCATATCTCCCATGGGCATGACCACCATTCAGGCCCATCATGCCTGGGGATACCACGTGGCAGCCGAAACCACGAACCTCCCTCCTTCAAAAGGGGGCCACGTAAAAATCTACAAAGGCCGAGTCTACATCGGTTTTGCTCTAATCGATGATCCTGAGGAGATCGGTAGAAGGGAGCCTGAATTCGGAAAACTCATAGAATACTGTATTGATCATTGGGATGAATATTACCAGACGCTGATCCAGGAGGTAATTTCCAATCTGGATACCCTTAATGGGGTGGATCCTGATAAATTCATCCTGCCCCATCTGACAGACCATCTTAAAAGAGCGGAGCGGCTCAACAGGAGGAATTGGGAAATCCATTTCATGCTGATGTATCCTGCAGATGCGGTCTATTTCACCTTTGAGGATTACTGTCTGAAACACGGTCTGGAAGAAAAAGATTTTGTCCTCATGCTGCGGGGGTTCGAGAGCATTGCCACCCAGACCGACGAGGAGCTCTGGGGGCTGGCAAAATATGCGGATGGGTGCGGTCTGAAAGATGTGATCCTGGACACGCCTGCAGAAGGGATTCTGGAAACCCTTAGCGCAAACCCCGATGCACGGCCCTGGTTAGAGAAATTTCATCGTTTCATTTCCATCTATGGAAATCGGGTGGTGGCCGCACACCTCGATGTGACAACGCCAACCTGGAAAGAGGACCCCACCCCTGCTTTAGACACCATTAAAGGCTATTATAGCCGCATGGATTCCGGATGGAGTTTCTCCGCATCCAGGAAGGGTGTGAAAGAAGAGAGGGAGGAGGCGATCCAGAACTTTGAAAGCAAACTGAAAGACGAAGAAGATAGAAAGACCTTTCGACGTCTGCTCAAAGCGGCCCAGGGGGTTTATGCCTTCCAGGAAGACCACGGATTTTACATAGATCAGGGCTCCACTGCTGCGCTGCGGAACGCCACAATTGCCTGCGGAAAACGGCTTTATAGAAGAAATTTGATCGAAAATATTGAAGATGTGAACTATCTGACCTTCCATGAATTGACCGAACTGATGCAGGCGCTTGTGTATAACGAGACCGTGGCAAAATATCATTACGGTGCGATGATCCCTAATCTTATCAGAGAGCGGCAGGCGGACTGTAAACGGGCGGGAGCGGATTCCGACGCTCCTCTCACCTTCGGCAATATCCCTGATAAAATGACTGACCCCATCGGTACCAAGGTATTCGGCATCATCGATGACATATTGCACCCGAAGGGTGAAAAAACGGTGGAAGAGAGATTGGAAGGGTTCCCAGGAGCCCCCGGAATAGTTGAAGGACCGGC
Organism: Candidatus Desulfacyla euxinica; assembly: GCA_014382715.1. Classification (GTDB taxonomy): domain Bacteria; phylum Desulfobacterota; class DSM-4660; order Desulfatiglandales; family Desulfatiglandaceae; genus Desulfacyla; species Desulfacyla euxinica. Next base: position 16,655 of record JACNJD010000219.1, read on the forward strand.
CAGGGTAGTTTTGGAGTACCAGGATTTCCAGAAGGTCCAGGCCGGTGAGATTCTTGTGTGTCCCTATACGGGAACCGCCTGGACCCCGCTTTTTATAAAGATCGGCGGGGTGGTCACCGACACAGGAGGCATGCTGACCCATGCGGCCATCGCTGCAAGGGAGTATAATATTCCGGCCGTGGTAGGCACGTGGAATGCCACCAATTCCATAAATGACGGTGATATCATCAGGATTGATGGAAATGTGGGTGTGGTAGAAGTTCTCGAAAGAGTCAAGGCGAACTGAAATCTTTCTCAGCTTCGCCCCGACAATACAACCAGAGGCGCCAATGGCCATTCGTGTAACATTTGGCGAACCCATTTGCCGGCAGGTAGGTTCGCGAGAGAAAGAGGTTTCGTTGCGAAAGGAAGACTCAGAAACATCAATTACCCTTGTTCAATTAGCCCGCCGGCTGGGCGTCAAGATAGAGGATTCAGAAGGCTCCCTGATGATCCTTGTAAACGGGAAGGTGGCGCCCCATACATCGCATCATGAGTTGCCCCTTCAGGACGGAGACCACGTGGAGCTGTTTGTACCTCTGGCCGGAGGATGATAAAAAAGGAACATGAAAACCATTGTAGGAAAGACAGCCATTATTGACCTGTCGGCCAGGACAGTGGCAGTGGAGGACACACCGATCCAGCTGGTCTATCATCTGCTCGGCGGTCGTGGGGTCAATATGGCCTATCTGTACAGGATGCTGCCCTTGAAAACCGATGCCCTGGGTCCGGAAAACGTCCTGATCTTCGGTACGGGCCTCTTGACGGGATATCCTGTCCCCAACTCGGGACGAATGAATATCTCGGCAAAATCCCCTGAATCGGGCATCCTCGGGGATTCCAACATGGGTGGTTTTTTCCCCGCCGCCATGAAAAAATCGGGCTTTGACCGGCTGGTGATCACAGGCCGGGCCAATTGGCCTGTCTATGTTCTCCTCTCCAATGGTTCGGTGGAAATCCGTGATGCTGACCCCTATTGGGGACTTATTGTTCCTGACACCCAGACGGCCTTAGAGCAGGACCTGGGCAAAGGGGTCCGGTCCGCGGTGATCGGTCCCGCCGGGGAAAACCTGGTTCGCTTTGCCACCGTCATGAACGCACGAAAAAATGCGGCCGGTCGTTGCGGAATGGGGGCGGTGATGGGGTCCAAGAACCTGAAGGCGGTGGTTGCAGCCGGAGATGCGCCCCTTAAAATAGCCGATCCACCCGGTCTTCGGGCCCTTCGAAAAGAGCTCACAAAATATCTTCAAGCCTCCAAGATCATCCAGATCTACGGAAAGGTGGGAACCGCCCTTCTATACGAGCCTGCAAACAAGCTTGGCGCCATGCGCACCAAGAACGGCCAGATGAACCAATGGTCTTCAAACCTGAACGCTTCTGAAATAGATCCCCATATCGATCGCATGACCGCCTGCTCCGACTGTACGGTCCACTGCCGTCATGTGAACAAATACGGGGGTGAAGGTCCCGATTTTGTGGCCACAGCCCTTCTCGGCGCCAATACGGGGATCGACGACTTTACCGAAGTCATCAAACTCAATAATCTCTGCAACGATCTGGGTATTGATACGGCGTCGGCCGGCACCCTGATCCCCTGGGCCATGGAGCTGTATCAGAGGGGTATCATCGACGATAAACAGACCGGCGGGCCACTTTTGTGGGGGGATGTGGAACGGGTGCGCGGTCTCTTGGTAGACATATCAGAGCGGAGAGGATTCGGGGATGTCCTGGCCGATTCCAGCCAGTCCATACCCTTAGGAAAAATGCCACCTGAGGCCGCAGACTATCTCATCGCAGTCAAGAATCTTCCCCAGTCCGACGGGCATGATCCCCGCTACATCAAAAGCTTCGCCCTGGGTGTAGCTGTGGCTTCCCGTGGTGCGGACCACCTGCGAAACAGACCCACCATGGATATCCTTCGTCTACCCGATGACCTGCGCGAAAGGGTGTACGGTGCTCCTACGGAGGGGGATCCCACGGTCTACGAGACCAAAGAAAGGGTGGTGGATTTCAGCGACAAGATCTTTGCAGTCTGCGATGCACTCGGTATCTGCCGTTTCGTGTGCCAGGGCTGGAACAGTCCCAAGCTTCTGGGCTACCGCCATTTCTCCAGAATGATCAAAGAGGCTGTTGGACTGGAGGTTGACCCCGGCGACCTGGATGAAATCGGCCGAAGGGTTATAGACCTGGAACGTCTCATAAACCAGCGCGAAGGGCTCACCAGGGCCGACGATACCCTGCCTCGCCGTTATTTTGAGGATCCCATGCCCTCGGGCCATACAAAGGGCCACAAAATCGACCGGAAACAATTTGAAAACCTTATTGACTGTTATTACGAACTGAAGGGCTGGGATCTTGAAGGGAATCTGACACCTGAGCGGACCGCAGAAATTCAAGAAATCACCAAGATTGCCCGGATGTCGCCAGATTAAAGAGGAACTCAACTATTATATTGGAGGAGCATGCCTTATTATGAATTTGAGGGAAAAAGGCCTTCGATCAACCCGGAGGCCTTTATCCATCCCGAAGCTGTCTTGATCGGGAACGTTGAAATTGACGCCGGATGTTATGTGGGCGCCGGCGCAGTTCTGCGAGGCGATATTGGCTCCATCAGAATCGGAAAGGGTTCGAACGTACAAGAAAATTGCGTTATTCACACATTTCCTGATAAATCCACAATCCTTCATCCGGATTCACACATCGGGCACGGAACCATTCTCCATGGATGCGAAGTCTGCTCAAACGTGCTGGTGGGGATGGGGTGCATCCTTGCCGATGGTGTCAAGATCAACTCCAACTGTCTGATTGGTGCCGGGAGTTTTATTCCCTTCCGGGAAGAAATCCCAGCAAACAGTCTTGTAGTAGGCTCTCCCGCGAAAGTCATCAAGAAGGTGAGTCCGGAACAGTTAGAACAGATCAGGAACGGCCGTGCCATTTACCAGGATCTGACCAGGCGTTACCTGAAATCATTCAAAGAGATACGCCCTCGACAACCCTGAGTATCCGCATCAAACAAAGGAGAAAAGCCTGTGGAATCATTACGTTTAAAGAAAGGGTTTATCTGTGACATGGATGGTGTCATCTACCACGGTAACGAGCTGCTCCCCGGTGCTCGTGAATTCGTGGAATGGCTGAAGGAGGAAAAGAAGGAATTTCTCTTCCTGACCAACAACAGCCAGCGTTCCAGGCGTGAGCTGCAGCAAAAAATACATCGTCTGGGGATCACCGTGGATCCGGTGTACTTCTATACCACGGCCCTGGCCACGGCCAGCTTTCTGGCAAGCCAGCACCCGGGCGGCACCGCCTATGTGATCGGCGATGCGGGGCTGACCAACGCTCTCTATGAGGCCGGATTCTCCATCAATGACATTGATCCCGATTACGTGGTGGTGGGCGAAACCCGTTCCTATTCCTTTGAAAAGATTCAGCAGGCCATCAACCTGGTGATGAAAGGCGCCAAGCTCATCGGTACCAATCCCGATCTCGTGTGCCCTACGGATGCGGGCCCCATCCCGGGGTGCGGGTCGCTCATCGCCCCAATAGAATACGCCACTGGCAGAAAGGCCTACTTCATGGGAAAACCTAACCCGCTCATGATCCGCCATGCGCTCAGGTGTTTGAGCTGCGGGCGGGATGAGACCGTCTTTATCGGAGACCAGATGGAAACAGATATCATCGCCGGGATTCACGCGGAGGTAGATACCGTCCTGGTATTGAGCGGAGTAACCGCAAAAGAGGACCTTGTAAAATACGCCTACCGTCCCACCTTTGTGTTCAAGAGTGTAGGGGATATCTTAAAGGAAGAGATATGAACATATGTATTTTGGTAAGCGCTCCATTTTCCCCGTGAGCGGAATCTTCGATCAGCCTCCGAATTTCATAGAAGGCCCCGGATATCTGATTTCCAGTTTCAAGTTCCCGGTTTCAAACTAAATATGAACAACTTTTTTCTTGACAAGGAATTGGTGCTAATATAGCTATGGTAGTACCAAACCTTTCAGGAGAAAATTTATGTTTCAGCCGTATAAAGGACGTCGGGCCTTTGAAGATATCGCGACACAGATAAAACAGGCCATCTTGAGCAAACGTCTGATCGACGGAGATAGACTACCCTCGGAACGTGATCTTGCAGGACAATTCCAGGTGGGCCGGGTGACCATTCGGGAAGCCTTTCGCACCTTGGAGACCATGGGTCTTATCGAGGTGAAGAAGGGGAGCGGCGGGGGCGCCTTTGTTCGAGCAGCGGACCCGGACGTCATGGCGACCATGATCATGGACAGGTTTCAGTTAGAGGGAACGACCCACGATCAGATGATAGAGGCCAGAATCGGTATTGAAACTGCCATTATAAGTTCCGCCATAAAGCACGCCACCGCGGGGGATTTAGAGAAGATCAGAGAAGATATTGAGATATCGGAAGAAGTGCTCAAACCCGAACATAGTGGGGAAATCGTCGCGAGAATGATCAACTTTCACATCCTGTTGGCAGAGGCATCGCACAATATTCCCTACAAGATGTTTATCCGTTCCATGATGCAATGGGCCTCAAGGAAACTTGGGGACTGGGTCCCTTCTCCCGAAGAACAGGAATATTCTTACTCATCCCACAAGGAGATCTGCGAGGCCATAGAGGCAAGGGATGAGAAATTGGCTCAGCGTCTGATAAGGGAGCATATTCGCAATATTGGGCTTCTCGTCCTGAAACGATCAAAAGTGCATATGTAATTTTTTTCCCATAGCAGGGCTTTTATACATTGGGGGATCATTGCCATCATGAAGCCATATCTCTGGATGACAGATTTTACACCTCAGGAGGAATGGATAGACGGAAAAGGTCTTCTTTTATGGTTGGCATTCTTTTTCTCTGAGATAGGGGCGGGGTTGTACATTGTCTCCCTTTTCGTCGAATTCCGGGGCGGTGCCCTGGCGGGTTGGATATGTTGCGCCATTCTCGGTGGGAGCCTGCATATGGCCTATCTCGGGAAACCTATGAGGGTCTGGAGGTCCGTTCTCCGCCCTAAATCATCGGAGCTCTCAAGGGGGATTATCCTCACAGGACTCTTTCTAATCATAGGGGCTTTACTGATAATAATAGTTACTTCACTCTACTCTCAATGTGGCCCGGAATGACCGGAATAGGTAGCCGGAATCAAGCGGAATTAGTGGCCGGGATCGAGCGTAATCGGTGGCCGGGATCGACCGGAATATGCAATTACTGATAGGCAGCGCCTTTCTATTATTGACATGCAGATAACAGCCAAAAAACGTCGTGGTAAGTGTTTGTCCAGTCAGTATGAGAATAATGAAACAAGACTTTTATGGGAGTGCTCAGAGGGCCATCAATGGTGGGCAAAGCCTGGGAACATAAGGGCTGGCAAATGGTGCCCTGAATGTGCAGGAAATGTGAGAAGTTCAATTGAGAGATATCATACTTTGGCAAAGGAACATGGTGGTAAGTGTCTCTCTACAAAATATACAAATGCTCATACAAAACTATTGTGGGAATGTTCGGAAAGTCTCAGTGGTGGGCAACCCCGAATAAAATCCAACAAGGTAGATGGTGCCCTAAATGCAGGAGAAATGTCTTATAGATTATATCAACATGACAGTGAAAAAATGCAATTTTCATTAGAATTGTTAAATAGCCCAACAAATCAAGCTGACAAGTAAATCTGCGGGCTACTTGCAGCTTATCTCAGGGTTATGTTTAGGAAAATAGAATCAATGAAAGATTTTGAGAATCATATAAAGGATGCATATGGGAATATAATTGTTAGGACTGAAGCTGATTTCCCAGATGCATTTCATAAAATTGATAGTATTTTAGATAAGATAAGGGCAAGTATTAGAGATATTGACTCACGGGTTTTTTCAAAGAGAAATGAGTTGCTTTTCGCAATAAGACTTGTTGAGTGTTTCAGGATATATAACTGGATAAAAATTTGCCTTTCTTGCGGATCTTATCAATCTATATTCAGGGAATTACGGTTCATTTTAGATGGACTTGCCCAAGCCTGCTACATAGATCTGAATCATATTGATGCATCCTTGACTTGCAAGCTTGAAGTTTACAAGGCTTTGGGCGAAATCGGAGGTTTCATCGGTAGTAGTCTTTTCGATCGAATCAAGGATTTTGAAGATAAGCAGAAGTTAAAGGTTCTATATAAGGAACTTTCCCGTTTCGTTCATCCTTCTGTTGAAGAAAGCCGTGTTTGGATAGAATCATCACCACCTGATGGAACAGTTGATAGCCTAAAATTTAACAGATATGATCCTTTGCTTTTTACCCAGTCCATTGAAAAATGCAGAAGCGTTGGGGAACTTCTAATATCATTAAATACCCACTTTGTCCGCGCCTTTTTAGAAATATCATGTGATGAAGATATAATCAGGTAGACGGAGGTTTTGGACTCCAGCCCTCACACCACCCCCATGCAGACTCCCAATGGGCGGTTTAAAGCTACCGATTAACGGAAGTACATAGGAAGTAGACAGCTTCCCCAGAGGGGTATTTTAGGGGATTCTCAGGTACCATAAGGTTTTTAGGCTTAATCCCCTAAGCTTCTGGAATGAATGAATTTGTTAGTAATTCCCTGCACTTGCTCAATTAGCTGTTTTGGCCTTTCACGCCGGCGACAGGGATTACAGGATTTTCGCAAATTTCCATTGAATGCGTGAGGGATCAACACTTGTAAAAGAACGGGAGGCTCATACGATTTTGAGGATATCGTTTTCTATTCAGAAAAATAGATGCCAGTGATACTCCTGAACAACGTGAACCTGTGATATTTGCTACCAACCACAACTACAGGCAATGTTGTGATATGAGCTCAGTACCTGAAACAGGGCCTGTTGCTACGATGCCGTATCCATAGCGCTTTAGCTCCGCTTCAGTCCGAACTTGGATTCTCTTGCTTCGCCCTCTTTCCTAAAACAGGCCTGTGTCTTTTTGGATTGACTTCGGTTCGGAAATAAATACATATAGGGTTGACTTTAAGTTAGCAAGTTAGTAATATTACCCTTATTCTATTACAAACAGAGGCAAATTCCAAATGATAACGGGGGTGTTGTTCTATGTTTTCCAGAAAGGTCATTACTGAGCTTAGAAACTGGGCGACGACTGATCATCGGAAGCCGTTGATCCTTCGAGGGGCGAGGCAGGTAGGAAAAACAACGGCAGTGGAAATATTCTCAAAGGATTTTGACCAGTATGTTTATCTCAATCTGGAAAAATATGAAGATGCAAATATCTTCAGCCGGAATCTATCTACGGAAGAATTGATAGAGGCGATCTATTTCTTCAAAAACATCTCCGGGTCGGAAGGGAGGACCCTGCTTTTTATAGACGAAATCCAGAATTCACCTCAAGCCATGGCCCAAATGCGCTATTTATATGAGTCGGCCAAAGACATCCATGTGATTTCGGCGGGCTCCCTTCTTGAGAGGGTCATGGAGCCTGACAAGCCGGCGTTTCCGGTGGGCAGAGTTCAGTATTTGTTCATGTACCCTTTGACATTTGAGGAGTTCCTTTCGGCAACCGGGGAGGAAAAGGCGGCGGCCTATTATCACCAAATCCCTTCGCCCGAATTCGCCCGCCCAAAATTGATCAAGCTTTTCCATAAATATACCCTTGTAGGCGGTATGCCGGAAATCGTCGAGAAGCATACGCAAAAGGCCGACTTGGTAAGTCTTTCCGAGGTATATGAAGGGCTTCTCACGTCTTTCCAGGAGGATGTCGGAAAATATGCTCGAAATGCCGCCATGGCCCATGTGATTAACCACGCCATTGCTTCCGCGCCCTTGGAGGCGGGAAAGCGGGTGAAATTTAGCGGCTTCGGGAGTTCAAACTACAAGTCCCGGGAAATGGGCGAAGCCCTGAGGACCCTTGAAAGGGCCATGATCGTTTATCTTCTATATCCCTCCACTGCCACCGAACCGCCCATCAGGCCTGACCTGAAAAAATCCCCCCGGTTACAATTCCTTGATACAGGCCTAATCAATTATGTCGCTGGACTGCAGGAGTTCTTCTTTAAGTCAACGGACCTCCACGCATTCTATCAAGGCCTTCTTGCGGAACATATTGTGGGACAGGAACTCCTTGCTGCAGACCTGAAAACGTCGAGAAAACCGACCTTTTGGGTGAGGGAAAAGAAACAGTCCAACGCCGAGGTGGATTTCATCGTTCAGTCAGGTCGATACATCTTCCCGGTTGAAGTGAAGGCGGGTAAGACCGGGACCCTCAGGTCTCTGCATCAGTTTGTTGAAAGGTCGAACCACCCCTTTGCCATCCGTTTGTGGGCTGGACCGCTGGAAAAGATTGAGGCCTTCACGCCGACTGGAAAACCATACACCCTGCTCAACCTGCCCTATTTTCTCGCAGGAAAGATTCAAGACTATATCGCCTGGCTAATGGAATGAGAACCTACGTTCTTGCGGAAAGGCCTTTGAGCAATCCATCGAAAATGTCCTGATTGACGTGGCCCTGGACTTATCTCTTGTTGAACTGGTAGACTTTGTGAACAGTGGCGGAGAGGCTGAATCACGCCTTGGGCAGTTGACAGCGCTATTCCTGACCGATAGAATTGCTCATATTTCTTAACCGTTCACAGGTTTCCCGCTTAAATCGGGGGACCGTACCACTGACGCACAAAAGGAATCACCTATGAGAGAGCATGGAAAAGAACCCATAAAGCGCTTGGGGGAAATCAGTGAACAGGTGCTCAGCGGTATTGTTCAAAGTATAGAGGCTGCGGTTGTACTGCACGATCGAAAGCTCAAGGTGGTGTTTGTAAACGATGCATTTGAATCGATTTTTGAGATAGAAGGGGGAAATGCCACTGGAAGGTCTCCAATGGAGTTTCTACCGGAATTCGATAAAAGCCACAAGGACGCTATCTTTTCGAGATTGGAAAACACCCTGAAAACAGGGAAGAGGAGCAAGTATCATGAATTTCCTTATTGTTCTCCCAACGGAAAATATCGCCAGCTATTAGCCATTTCAATCCCTATATTTGATAACAAGAAAGAGATCACCCATGTCATGTCCGTCATACACGATGTGACTCGTCGAAAAGAACTGGAGAAGGAGGCAGTAAAATCGGCGAAGCTATCTTCTATTGCAGATATGGCTTACACCTTAGCCCATGAGATCAATAACCCGTTAACAGGGATAAAGTTGGGGCTTTCCACCCTCTATGAGGGTTTAGAAAAAGAGGACAACATCAAGGTTGTGGATAGCGTTATGAAAGACCTCAACCGAATTCAAAGCACGGTCTATGCGTTCTTAAAGGCAAGAAAAAAGCCATCCCAAATGAAAAAGGAGGGGCTTTCAATCATAGGCGAGATTATCGAAGATGTCCTTTTTCATCTCTCAGGGCAGCTTGACCGGCAGAGTATTGCGGTTGACAAGCGGCTTCATAATGATGACACATGCATTCTTACTGACCGTGACGGGATGCACCAGGTGTTGCTCAATGTTCTCCTTAACGCTATCCAGGCCACACCTGAACATGGCAAAATCACCATCTCCACAGAAGTTATGCCTCGTGATAACAAACCTTTCCTGTGTATCTCTTTGGCTGATACCGGAATTGGCATAGAAATGAACAAACGCCAGGAGGCTTTTAGGCCCTTTTACAGCTCCAAACCGGGAGGAATCGGTCTTGGGCTCTCCATTTGTAAAGACATTGTTGCTTCTCACAAAGGAGTTATGGAATTGGAAGGTGACAGAGGTAAGGGGACGATAGTCAGTATTTATCTGCCGGTTATTGGCGAATAAATCAGATAGTGAGTTAGATATAATGAATATCGACAAAAGCATATTGATTATTGATGATGAAGAGAACATCAGGAAGTATTTGGGGCGGGCCATGGCCAAAGATGGGTTCGACGTGTTCACAGCGGAATACGGGAAAGAAGGCCTTAATCTTCTGGTCCGAAAACACATTGATATTGTTCTGCTTGACTTGAACCTTCCCGATATCAACGGTCTTGATGTGCTGAAAGAAATAAAAGAGGTGGATGTCCAATCTATCATCATCATCATTACGGCGTATGGAGATATCACCAGCGCTGTTGAGGCAATGAGACTGGGGGCTTACGACTACCTGACCAAGCCATTTGACATTGAAGATATCAAGATTGTGATCAATAAGGCGTTTAAGATTATAGGGCTGGAAGATCGGATAGAGGGTTTACAGCGACAGGTCGACCGGTTTAAAGACGGTGAGCTCATAACACGCAGTAAGAAAATGAATGATCTCCTCGAGTTTGTTGAGCGGATCTCTAAAGCATCGACTACGGTCATGATTTACGGAGAGACAGGGACGGGTAAAGAGTTAATTGCAGACCTTATTCACAAGAAAAGCCCGAGAACGAGCAAGCCCTTTGTTCCCATTGACTGCACCTCGTTGCCTGAGAATTTATTGGAAAGTGAACTATTCGGTCATGAAAAGGGTGCCTTTACAGGAGCGGTTGGAGTGAAAAAAGGATTGTTCCAGGTGGCAAATGAGGGCACGGTTTTCTTAGATGAAATAGGAGAGCTGCCTTTGACACTCCAGGCCAAGATCCTGAGAGTATTAGAAACAAAGAGTTTTCGTCGAGTGGGTGGGGAAAGATACCTCGAGGCAGATGTTCGCATCGTTGCAGCCACAAACAGAAATTTAAAACAGCTGATCGAGGAGGAACGCTTCAGAAGCGACCTTTTTTACCGATTGAATGTGGTACCCATATATCTCCCCTCTTTGAGAGACAGAAAGGAGGACATTTTTCCCCTGATAGAGTATTTTGTACAACTTTTTAACAAAAAAATCGGTCGAAACATATCAAATGTCTCCAACCAGGCACTCAAGGTACTCATCGACTACGATTGGCCCGGTAATATCCGTGAGTTAAAGAATGTGATCGAGCACATGGTTATCACGAGCAAGGGAAACATCATTGGTATGCGGAACCTGCCCACCGAGATCAGAGATATTGATAAAGATGTGAGTTTCCGATCAGACCATTTAATTGAAAACGACTCAGAAATATTGCCTGATTATAGGAAAACCAAGAGAGATTTGATAGAGGGGTTTGAAAGGAATTATTTAAAGAGATTATTAGAAAAAAATGACTGGAATATATCTCAGAGTGCCCGGGAAATAAAGATGCACAGAAGCAGCTTTCAGCGGCTTGCGCGTAAACATGGATTGCAAAGAAGCTGAGAATGTCAAAGAGGGGAAACTGAAACGCAAATGAACTGGAATCAATTTATTAAAGACCTTTTTAAACTGGTCGAACCATACCTTGAAACAAGAGGGGATTTGCTCCACACACAGGTCGCGCATAAATACTCGCTCCTTCTTTTGGAAGAAGAAGGAGGCGATAAACGGATCGTTGAACCAGCCGTCATTCTGCACGACGTGGGCTGGTCCAGACTTAAGCCTGAGAAGATCAAAGTAGCCTATGGCGTGCGGGCAGCGGGTGAAACGGCAAAAAGGCTTAACAGGGTCCATGAATTGGAAGGGGCAAAGATTGCCCGAGCCCTGCTTAATGAGAAAAAATATGATCCTGCGTTGACTGACAGGATTGCCCTTATCATTGAACGGCATGATTCCGGAAAAGAGACAGATTCACTTGAAGAAAAAGTGGTCAAGGATTCGGATAGACTCTGGCGCTTCTCCAAAGTGGGATACTATCAGGAGATGGAAAGACAGAGTACAGATTCAGAAGAGCGTTTCCGGTTCTTATCCAAGCATTTGGGAACATGGTTTTTCACTGAAACCGCCAGGAAGGTGGCGGATGAGGAGTTAAAAAAGCGATTCCAAGAAAGTGGCAATGCGAAACATAAAACTTGATAGCAAGATGAATTGTCATTTCTTTCCCAAGTTTGATGGTCCCGTAAGAAGTCCCAGAATCTGTCACCCGCGCGAAAGCGGGGGTCCAGAAGGGCTTGATTTTACTGGATTCCCACGTTCTCGGGAATGACAAAAACAGAGAGGTTTTGACTTTTTGCAAGTTCATCAAGTTTCCAGTTTCAAGCATCACATCCATCCGAGGTATACATTGTGGATCTAAAGAGGCTGCTCACACTCAAAGGAAAGACTGCCCTGGTTACAGGTTCCGCCCGGGGTCTGGGAAAAGAAATCGCCCTGGGGTTCGCCCAAAACGGTGCCTCCCTCGTTCTGGCAGACGTGGAATATCCGGAGGAAACAGCAAAGCAGGTTAAGAATACAGGTGCGGACTGCATTGCTTTTCAAACAGATGTATCCCATGAAGAAGAGATAAAGGATTTGGCAGACAGAGCCCTTTCAGAATACGGAAAAATAGACATCCTGGTCAATAACGCAGGTGTTTCCCAGTTAAACTACACACCGTCTGAGGATCAGTCCCTGGAAGAATGGGATAGAATTATTCGTATTAACCTCAGAGGAACCTTCATCTGCTGCAAATATTTTGGTAAGTTGATGATAGATGGGGATGGCGGTAGTATTGTAAATATTGCCTCTACGGCGGGTATTACCGGTGTTCCTCGAGCACCCGCCTACTGCGCCTCAAAAGCAGGGGTCATTCTGCTTACAAAAACTCTTGCCCTGGAATGGGCAGCGCACGCCATTCGTGTAAACGCCATTGCCCCCCATTACCTGGAAACAGATTTGACCCGGGGGCTTCGTGAATCGGAGATGGTCTATAAAGGATTGATAAAACCCATTCCCATGAAGAGGTTCGGTAAGGCTTCGGAGATTGCTAACACTGTTCTGTTCTTGGTCTCTGACGCTTCAACTTACACAACGGGAACTGTAGTCTGTGTTGATGGAGGGTATCTCGCCCAGTAACTCTAAAGCTTTTTCGTTTATCGCCGTGAATTTCGAAAAACCGTCTTTTAAAAGGCATTTGACAATATAGGCAGACCCACTCCTACATTGAGGTATTCAGAATAAGGCTCGCATTTTGAAAGTAACATAAATGAAATCGGCGTTTTCAATCCCCCCCTCTTTTCTTCATCCAACGTGTCAAAATTGCCTCCCCCCTTTGAGATGATCAGATCGGCCCGTTTGACCAGGTCATTCACCTCTTCTGAACACCTGGTCAGGATCGTGCCCGGACAAGGCCCGTCAATGCCGTTCTCAACGATTGTGGCTATCTCACCCATTCCCACTGAACGCGCTTCATTAACTGTTACGTCATTGAGAGTTGGTTCACCCCTTACAATCAAGACGACTTCCATATCATGTCTCTCCCTGATTGTTTCAATGAGGAGCTTGTCAAAAACTATTTCACCCGCGTTGTCACCAAAAATCACCAGGAGCCTGCTTTCTTTAACTCGCTTCTCAAATTCCCCATACATGGTTCTTGAAAGTGGCATTTCCAGCTGCTCTTCAATTAAATTCTCGATATCCAGCCTCTTATCGTTAATCATGACGTCAATGGCATTTCCGAGTATGGCGAGTTTAACAGCGGTATAGAGGGGATCATGAGCCTCATCCACCACTCTTTTCAGGAAAGGATAAGCCTCCATAATCCTCTTGTTCTGTTCTGATTTCAGCAAACATAACGGATCTCTGTTCTTTGTCGCATTAATAATTTTTTTCCATACGAGCTCAACAACTTCCGCACTTGTGATATCCCAAAATTGGCCCCTCAATGAGGGAATTTCCAGGATC
>JACNJD010000111.1 GCA_014382715.1 Candidatus Desulfacyla euxinica
GGAGGTCAAATCATTTCTTATTAACCCCAAAAAGAGGAGGCAAAAAATGGAACTATTGGAAGCTACGAAATTTTTTTTAACTATCAGAGGATGAATGCCAAAAAAAACACACTGAAGAATTATGAGTTCGTTTTAACCAGATTTGAAAACTATTTCGGAAACATTGAATTAACATCCATAACCTCAGACAATATCCTACCCTTTCTTACCAAGATATCTGAAGGGTCGAAACAGTCAACCAAAAAACTCCGTTTTTCTCTCGTTTCCGCCTTCTTTAACTTTATCAAGACCTCTTATGATCTCAACCTTCAAAATCCATGCGATTCTCCGGCCCTGAAAAAGATCTTCAAAGATCAAAGGCCGATTCATTGGAAAATCTTGGAAAAGGATGTTGTAGATGAAATCATTTTCAGAACAGAGAACCCCAGAAACCGTCTTATGCTCGAACTCATGGCCCGTGGTGGCATGAGAGTGGGTGAAGTCCTGAAACTCACGCCTAACGACGTTGAAGACAGGAAGATAACGGGGTCTTTGGGCGACCGTGGACCATCTCAAGTCCTCTTTCGCTTGAAGCGTGTTTTATCACGAGACTGTGAAATATCATGCCATTTTTGTGAACATGGGGCATCCGCATCGCAAGGCACTAATCCTCAATCCTCATCTCTTTGCGGGATTTCCTTAAATCACGCCGCATCATCCAGCGGATCACGGCAGGGCTGATTCTCTGTAGCGCCCATAGAACTTTGGCGAAGCCGGTCACCACAATGATGGCCTTGTTGCGTTGAACGCCGCGCAAAATGATTTGCGCACACGCCTCAGAGGTGATGCCAAAGCGTTCGGGTAAGGATTTCAGCATCTTCTCGCGGTCGATCTTGATCATTTTGCTGGTCTGGAAAATCGGCGTTTTGATATATCCCGGACAGACCACACTGACCTTGACGCCGAGATCCACCCCCTCTATTCGCAAGGCGTTTGAGAGACCCACCACCCCGTATTTGCTTGCCACATAGGAAACCGTAGCCGGGAAGGGGATCAAACCCTCGAGAGATGCCGTATTGATGATATGCCCATACCCCTGCTTTACCATCAGTGAATACGCTGCGGCCACGCCATTGACGACACCGAAAAGATTCACATTGATGACATTTCGAAAGTCATCAATCGAACAGTCTCTGACCTCGCCGCCCACAGCGATTCCTGCGTTATTAAAGAGGTAATCCAGGTGGCCATACCGGGCCACCGTGTCGGCAACCATCTTTCCAACTGCATCGTAGTCGGAAACATCTAAGACAAAAGTCTCGGCCTTGTGGCCCGCTTTCGTTATTGTCTCGGCGGCTTCTTCTACCGGCGATGGGTTTATATCCGCGAGGGTTACGCTGGCGCCCCGCCGGGCCAATTCCTCACTGAGGGCGCGTCCGATACCTGAAGCCGCGCCGGTCACGATCACAACCTTATCTCTGAATTGGGACATCCGGTTACCTCCTTTCGTTTATTCTAACTCATCCACTTTCATGAATGCATAGGGCGCGAATTCGATCTGATCGGCTTCGGCTACAACACTCCCCGGAAGCATGGTATTATTGCCTATTGTGTAGACGGCACCCAGGACGCGAACAATCTCCACATCGTTCCAGGGGTCATGCTCAGATGGCTGGAAGACGAGTTCAGCTTCGCCCATTTCCATTGAGTTTGGCCGGAACTCCACCACTTCCCTGATAAGACGCGGGTTGTAATCGAATCCATCTCTCGTGGGTGAAGGAAAATATTTGAAATTAAAAATAACCATATCCGGGTTTGACGCCATTCTCTCGATCAACATCTGTTGGGTCGCCGGGTCATTGAATTTACCCGTCAGCTCTGCCCGGGCTTCAAGAAAACGCACGCCGCGGCGCTCGGTCCAGCCGCTCATCTCATTCCCGTCGCGATCGAGTTTTATGTTGGCAATTTTCTTCGGGTACCCGAACACTTCGCGGCCAAGGATCAGGGCTGTGTCGTCCGTAACCGGCATGGCAAGACAGTATGCGCCCTCTTCACCATTGAACTCGGCCTGCAAAAAGAGTGCGCTCTCCTGATAGGTGACACCAAAGTTGGTTTTAGGGTAGTTTGCTATGAACGCCCCCCCGATGGGAAGCTGGGTCGGCTTGAGTGGCGGCGGAAGTAACCGCTCCACGACTTCCTGCTTGGTCTCAAAGTAAATGGTCAGCATTTCCGCGTCGTAGAACTCTGCGTTCTGCTGAGCGCCCTTGGCGATTTCTTCCAAAGATTTTATAAAGCCCATGATGTACCCCCTTTTTTTGGTGTAGGCGTTTGTCTTCGTTTCCTCCTCACAACAAGAAAGATGGCTGTATGGTTTACAACAACTCCATGGCAGCCAGGGATAGTGTCTCGTTGACCCCGTCTTCGATCATGGATGCCCGGGCGTCACGAAACATCTTCTCGACCGGGTACTCCCTGCTCAGGCCGTTTCCGCCAAAAATCTGGATGGCCTTGCTGGCCACCTTAAACGCGCATTCCGTTGCAAGCACCTTGCAGGCCACGGCATGGGGGACTGAGGGTGGGAAGTTTACGGCGTTGTAGAGTGCAGTCCGGCGATTCAGGGCACGCGTGGACTCGACCATGGAAAACATCTCAAATAACTTTAGTTTTATGTTCTGGTGTTCAAAAATAGGCTTTCCGCCCTGTATCCGTTCCCTCGAATATTTGAGGGCTTCATCAAATGCGGCTCTTGCCAGGCCCGCAAAAACCATACCCATGCCGCCGTTGACCCGTGCCAGGTTCATTCCACTAAGACTTTCCAGAACGGCCGGGTCCGGAATAACCATCCAGCTTTTTGGCATCCTGACATCGTCAAAAAAGATCTCTCCCTGGTTCAGGGGACGTTGTCCGATTTTGTCCAGAGGTTTTCCCCGGGAGATGCCCGGTAAATCCAACCTGATGGCGGCAAGACCGGTTCCCTCCATTCCTTTTTTAAGATCCAGGGAGACATGGAGACTGGCATGGGTGGCGATGGTTCCGTTACTAACCCAGGCCGATTTCTGGCCGTTGATAATATACTCCTCCCCCTTTAAAACCGCCCGGACGTTGGGGATGATTTTGGGGTGTCTGGTCTCTTCCGTACCGGCAAGAAGCCAATCCGACCCGTGGTCGGGTTCGGTGATGGCCCAGCATCCGATAAACTTGGCTTCGGTATCTTCGCAATAATCACGAGCCCATCCCTGCACTTCAGGATCAGGGGAGAGCGCTGCCAGGACAAAAGGGATGCTGTCAACACCAAAGCCGATGGCAAGCCCGGCATCTGCATAGCCCATTTCTTCGGCTATCAGGACCGTTGACAGAGGGTCCAGGTCTTCCATCATCCCACCGGCCGCCTTTGGAATGGTGCTTCTGTGTAGACCCAGTTGACGAAATTCCCTGTACACATCCCACAGGACCGATCCTTCCGCGACCACATCTGCCGGGTCATGGAATTTATCCAACTCAATCCCAGCGGGACGAACCACCTGAGCGCCGAATTTTCTGACCATATCCCGCATACTCTTTTGCTCATCGGTAAGGCCGATATCCAGGTCCGGAATTCCCATTGTCTACCTCCTTTAACCATCCATCCCCAACACGGGCGTCTATGTTACCGTCAAATCTTTTATGGTAAAAATGGCAATGGTTGTCTCCTTCCTTTCACGGGGACGGCGGGACTTATCTCTTGTCTAATCGACATCAGCGCTTGCCATCTTCGCCCCACGCTTCAGCCACTTCTGGATTCCTTTCAAAAAACGCATGTTTGACGCTCTCGATCACTCCGTTGAGGGGGCAGGCGAAATTTATGCACTGAGAGCACAGGAACATCTTTAAAGTCATGAAAAAACCAACTGAGGAAATGATGTAAACGATTAGCAAGAACGCTTGCATACTCTTGAGCATGCAAATCAGAGGGTATCCCATAATGACCGATAATCCTATAAAAAAGGCGAGCTTTTCCATAAAGGACATTGGACCGGGACGATATTCCCAGACCTTAGGAGCACCGTAATTGGCCCAGCATTTTAATGTATTCCCAGGTTCAGCATAGTGGGGACAATGAGAGCACATTACGCGGATTTCCAGAAAAGCAAAGAATCCTATAATCATGCAAATCCACAACAAAAGCAGCCAGCCACTTACATGATACACCCCGGCACCTCCCAAGAGAAAGGTGGGAATAGAAATGAAGAGGAAATGTATCAAGTCTGTGGGCTTGAAATGGCAATGAAGCGATTTGAGCACAGCACAACCATCGCAGTTTTCGGAAATGCAAGTCTTGATCGGCTGGTCAGGATCAAGAAATAACATATCATTCTCCTATTGAAAGTGTCTCACTCATTATCTGAAATAATGAGTCTTATCAGAATGTTGCGATATGCTTTAGGGGCCTGAAACTAGAGTCGAAGATAAGAATCCAAATAGGATATTTATCCGACCACAATATATGGTGGTTGATCAGTTTTCGGCTCATCCGGTCGCGGGAAAGGGTTACGTGCATTATGTTGTGAGTTACCCTAACCCATTGAAAACAATAAGATTTTGACAAGCGCTCTGAGATATCCAAAATAAATAAGAAAAGCAATGGTTTATCACACATTTTAACGAGTCTGTCTTTTCAACCGACAACATAATAATTTTACGCCTTTCGTACCTATGCGTCAAGGGCTATTGGTTATCTGCCCCCGCTATAAACTATCCAACCACTCCATTAAATCCCCCTCGTTTTCCCATTGAAGTAATTCTTCTATCTTTGAATCGTCTGTCAGGACCGATTGCATATGCCTGATGAACCGCCTTTGGATGTGTCGTCTGCGGTTGAGATCCAACTGGAGATAAACAACAGTTGATCGGATGGCGTCATGGCCCAGATGATTCTTTATGTCAGTTATGGAGGACCCGCTGTAGAGCATATCAATTGCCCGTGAATGACGAAACGAGTGTACGGGATTGATATTCTTGAGTCGTTTGGGAGGAAGGGCCTTTTGGAGATACTTCCTGCAAATACGGTAAATGCCATGACGGGTGAGTTCCTCTCCCCGCTGATTGATAAAGAGCCGGTCTTGATATGGAGGTTGCGGAGAGATACGGTATTTTCGGATATAGAGTTGAAGCAGATGACAGGGCTTGGGCTTAAGCTGTATAAGCCGAAACCGATTTCCCTTTCCCAGGATAGCGAGAGTCATTTTTTGAGGGTCAAAATAGTCCAGATTCAGCGTTGCCATTTCAGTGGCCCTGGCACCGGAGTCATAGAGCAGATGAAGGAGCGCATAATCCCTGAACCCCTCTTTCGTCCTCAGGTCAACAGCGTCAAAGACCTCTAAGATCTCATCCTGATAAAGAAAACCGATGAGGGGTTTCTGAGCCCGCTTCTGGGGGATACTGAGAATGACATCCGCCACCTCTTGTTGTTCCGGGTATTTGAAGCGGACCATTTTGGCAAAGGACTTAAGGGCCGCAAGCCGGTGATTGCGGGTCTTGGCCAGGTTCTTTCTCTCTTGCTGAAGATCTTCAAGAAAAGCAATAATTAACTCCGATGAGAGATGCTCCACTCTGAGGGATCTGATTTTGATGCTGTAAAACTTGGCTGCAAAGGGGAGAAAAAGTCTGAAGGCATCCCGGTAACCCTGAACCGTATTCTCACTGACCCCCTTGATATGGGGGAGATATTGATCGAAGAATTGACGAATGCAGGGGGAGAGTTTCATTCTTTCTTTTCCTGCCAAAGGGAAAAGTCCACCAGATTTTTGCGACTGAGAGCATCTGTGACCCTGAGGTATACACTGGTATATTTATATTCGCTGTGCCCCATATAAGCGGCTAATACGGGAAGGGCGTGCTGAGGATCTTCTCCCCTCTCCCTGATTTTTAACAGGGTATTCACAGCAAATCCATGACGCAAGCTATGAGGCGTGGGTTGAAGAAAATTCACATTGCCGATCACCCGTTTGGGTTGCTCAAGGCCAATTTCTTTTACCCCCTTGTGGAACAGGAATCGGACTTGGTTGTCTGTCAGAGGTTTTT
>JACNJD010000110.1 GCA_014382715.1 Candidatus Desulfacyla euxinica
TTGAGTGATTACCTCACCAAGAAATATGGGAACCGAGTAAAAATCATCTCTCCGTTTGTTATACCAAAGAAAGATGAGGCAATGACCGATGGTCAGTCAGGGGGAGAAGCGGATGGAGCAGGGCTCCATTTCGATATGATGCCCGAAGAACTGGAATCCTATTTGGATAGTTTTGTTGTCAAACAGAATCAGGTCAAAGCGGTCTTATCAACCAAGATCTGTACCCATTTCAACAGGATAAAATTCACCAGCCGCAGGGATTCTGAAAACCCTGCCGGCGAAAGGAAAAAGTCCGGGGTCGGCATGATCAAAAACAATGTCCTGATGATTGGGCCCACCGGAGTCGGTAAAACCTATATCATCAAGCTGATTGCTCAAAAACTGGGGGTACCCTTTGTAAAGGGCGATGCCACCAAATTCAGTGAAACAGGTTATGTTGGTGGTGACGTGGAAGACCTTATCCGCGACCTGCTTTACGAAGCCGATGAAAATATGGAGTTAGCCGAAAACGGGATTGTCTATATTGATGAAATAGACAAAATCGCTTCCTCACAAAATCTGATAGGTCACGATATTTCCAGGACCGGTGTCCAGAGGGCGCTCCTAAAGCCCATGGAGGAAACAGACGTCGATCTCAAGGTTCCCCACGACCCCATATCTCAGATACAGGCCATTGAGCATTACAGACGTACCGGAAAAAGAGAAAAGAAGGTTGTCAATACCAAGGATATCCTCTTTATAATGAGCGGCGCCTTTGGTGAACTGGCAGAGATTATTAAGAGAAGACTCCAGAGCCAGGGGATCGGTTTTGAGGCCGATGTAAGGCCTACCGAGATTCCGTGGGAGATTCTTAAAGACGTGCGAGCACAGGATTTGATAGAATTCGGTTTTGAGTCAGAGTTTGTGGGCCGCCTCCCGGTTGTCGTGGTATTTGATGAACTCTCCAAAGAAGACCTGGCTGAAATCCTCAGAAATCCGAATAACCCCATTATTATAAGCAAGCGGATGGATTTCAGGGCCTACGGGATAGACATCAAGTTTGAGGACGACGCAATAATTCGGATTGCAGAGATGGCGGCAGAGGAAAAAACCGGGGCGAGAGGGCTGGTGAGCGCCATGGAGAAGGTCCTGATCCCTTTTGAAAAGAAGCTTCCCTCAAGAAACATCAAAAAGCTTTTAGTTACAAAAGATGTTGTTCAGGAGCCCGAGGCACAGCTAAACCTGTTGCTGGATGACCCTGACGATCCGGAGCGTTTGGAAAGATTTGAAAGGGGAAGAGAAAAAGAGCTGGCAGACATCAAACGATACCTCATCGAACGGGCAGAGGATTTCAGCAAAAAGTCCGGTCTTGATATCTATGAGAGGAGAATGGATCTAATAGCAGATTTGTATTTGATCAACATCACTGATATTGATACGGCTATCGAGGATTTCAGCGCCATGTACGATCAGACCAGGCTTGAAGAGGCATCCCTGATGGAAAAACTTGAGGTGAAGGTGTCGTTCGATGAGAGTGCTGTGGATGAAATCATAGATCAAGCCATAAAAACCGGACAGCAGCCAGGGCCCCTAATGTATCAATTGGCAAAGAGGCTTGAATATGGCCTCAGGCTCGTGAAAGATCGGTCCGGAGTAGAGAGTTTCAGCATCAATGCCGAAGCTGTTATTAGTATGGAAGATTTCATAAACAACCTTATTAAAGACATCTATCGTCAGGAGAATACTGACCCAGAAAAGTGCCTAAAGTGAGTCCCGCCCCGGCGGGATGCCTAAAATGCCTAAAGTTATTATTAACTGTCTAAATTCCTGAATCCCTAATCTTGCAATTGCCCGAAAAAAGGGATTTTTGCGGGCACGTAAATATTCAATCGTCAATATTCAATTCCTGACCCCCCAAGGCCAATTTTCCAAAATCCCTCCCCGTGGGATTCTGGAAGATCCTCAGATCGAACTGCGGAACAACGGCCAGGATATGATCGAAAATGTCCGACTGTATCGCCTCATAACGGGACCATACCGTATCGTTTGTGAAGACATAAATTTCCATAGGTAACCCGTTAGGGCCCGGAGCAAGCTGTCGAATCAAGAAGGTCATCTCCTGGTGTATTTTGCTATTGCTGCGCAGGTATGCCTCCACATAGGCCCGGAATGTCCCTATATTGGTCATTCTCCGGCCATTAACAAGCACATCGGAATTTACCCTGTGTTCTCTGTTGTATCTCCCCAGCTCTTCCTGCTTCTGCTTGATATAGTCAGAAATGAGATGATACCCTTTAAATCGTTCTATCATCTCTTTATCGCAGAATTTAATGCTGTCCAAATCTATGGATATAGCCCTCTTTATTCGCCTCCCCCCGCTTTCCTGCATTCCCCGCCAGTTCTTAAAGGATTCCTCCATTAACTTATATGTGGGGATCACCGTAATGGTCTTATCCCAGTTCTGAATCTCTATAGTATGGAGTGCGATATCGATCACGTCGCCGTCAGCACCGTACTTCGGCATTTCGACCCAATCCCCGATTCGGATAAGATCGTTCGAACTGATCTGCAGACTTGCGATAAAAGAAAGGATTGTATGTCGAAAGATAAGGAGTATTACCGCGGTCATGGCTCCGAAACCGCTCAGCAACACCAGAGGGGACCGACCGAGAAAGACGCTGACGATGACGATACCGCCAATCAAATAGATTATCAGCTTCAAGACCTGTACATATCCCTTGATTGGGCGGCCGCGAAATATATCAAGGTTTCGGTAGGCATCCCCTAAACCGGTCAGAAAGCCGCCTCCTGTCAAAAGAAGTATCCACCATATGAGGGCAATTGAAATTTTAGAGATCAGATCTTCTGCAAAAGGAAACAACTCGGAAAAATTGTATATTATAATTATGGGCACGATGTATGACAATCGTCGAAGGAATGCCTTTTTTAGCAGGGTGTCGTCGAGGCTGGTCTTTGTCCTTTGAACTAATTTCAGCAGTGCTCGAAGGATAAAGTGCTTCGTAACAAAATAGGATATGATACCCAAAACCAATACACCCGCTGCCATTAACATCTGGTAAGTCTGCGGGTATTGCTGTGGCCACTCTTTGAATAACAGTAGTTCCAAAATCATATGGTCGACCTCAGGCCCTTGCCGGGTTAAAGGGATAAAGTATTTGCATACGCCTCATCAATCCTCTGTTCTAAATATGAAATTGCCGTGTCATCATATTCGCATAAATCAAAGCAATAGCCGTCTTCTCCGAGCAGTCCCTCTGGCAATAGATTCCCCTCCCCGTTAGGGTCAGTAATAATATCCTCGTAAAAACATACGGAGAGCCACCTGCTTTCCGGATCATCATCGACAATATCCACTATTACGAACAAGCGCTCTTCAATATCACCGGTTTTGCCGACATTAGCCCTCAAGGAATAGCTGACGCCAGGTCTTGATTTGAACGAAAGTGTTACGTTTTCTTTTGTGGAAAGCCGATCCTGTAATTTGACAAACGCCGGTTTGATGTTCCCGGAATCATGTGTCCAGGTTTCAAAGAGATCGGCCATCTCAGCGTGCTCTTCTTTCCTTCGAAATATATCTTGAGTCATTTCTGGCTCTTCCTTTATGAATGGTGCTTGAACAAGAAAACCGTATCAGGGCGCACCTCAAGTGCACTCATATACCCCACGAACCCGATCCTGCAGATAAACATGAGAAAACGCACCCCGGGTTCCTTCTTCGAACCAGGCTAATTTATCCGTGGGCTATGCTTCGATTCATTTTTCCTGATATGTAGCCCTCTAAGTCCAAGGCAATATGCTCAAAACCGATACTGCGAAGTTTTTCCACAATGGCCTTTCTTGTGTCGTCATTCACAATCTTTCTAAGGTCTGAGGTGCTTATCTCGATCCTTGCAACGGGCCCATGATGTCTAACCCTCAGACCCCTGAATCCTTCATTTAAAAGGAATTCTTCAGCCTCTTCAACCATTTTAAGCCCCTTTTCCGTGATGGAGGTCCCGTAGGGGAACCTGCTGGCAAGACATGCCATGGCAGGTTTGTCCCATACGGAAAGACCCATCTCTCTCGCCAAAAAGCGAATCTCATCTTTTAAAAGACCGGCATTGATTAACGGGGCAATTATACCAGCTTCTTCAGCAGCCCGAAATCCAGGGCGATAATCTTCAAGATCATCTGCGTTGGCGCCATGGGCCACATGGCTAATGGCCTTCTCTTTGGCTATGCGCAAGAACTCTTTGGAAAGCGCCTTTTTGCAATGGTAACACCTGTCAGGAGAATTGGACAGAAACTCAGGGATCCTTGTTTCATCCGATTTGAAGATAATGTGGTTGATCTTTCTTGCTCTGGTAAATTTGCTGGCCTCATCTTGTTCACGGCGGGGATGAATGGATGAGGTTGCAGTAACCGCGACTACCCCGTCCCCTAACGCCTGATGGGCCGAAGCTAACAGAAATGAGCTGTCAACACCCCCTGAAAATGCCACCAACAGGGAATCCAGCCTGCCCAATTCATGGAGCAGCAGCTCTTTTTTTGATCTCGCTAACGATTCATCAATCATGATACCTCCACTCGATGTAGTTGAGTCCGACCTCAGACCGACTTGATTTAGCCCCTCCAGACAGGGTCGTTTTCTGGGTCAGCCGCGGCCCAAACGGGGCTTAATTATTTGACGTTCTCGGTTTGAGTCACTAACTTAACAAGTTCAAGATGAAATGTGAAGAGAGTTTCAGTTTGCAGCCTATGAAGAGGCCATTATCATTACCCTCATCTAAAAAGAGCAGGCTCTTTCTTGGTAGATGGAAATAGCGCTTGCTAAATGGTCTGAAAAGCTGCTATGTAGGCAACCTGGTTTTTGATAATATAATAATGATAGGCCCTTGGCGGGTAGTTTTTTTGTTCATTAAATTTAAGGAGAGATTATAATGAAAGGTAAGACGATAACATGGCTAAGCGCAATAGCAGTCGCATTACTCTTAAGCACAGCAGAATGGCCGGCCTCAGCAGCAGACAAGAAACAGTCTTCCGAGGACAAAGTAGCAGCTGTTAACGGGGCTGTCATTACCCGAACGGACTTTGACAGGGCAGTGAGCTTTGCCAAGCAACGGGCTTTGCAGACAGGAAAGCCGGTTGACGATGCTCAGCTTAATAAGGGGGTGCTCGAACAGCTTATAGGGACCGCACTTTTATACCAGAAAAGTAAGAAAGAGGGAATCAAGGTTGATCAAAAAGCCGTTGATGAAAGGCTGGAACAGTGGAAAAAACAATTCCCGAACGAAGAGGCATACAAAAAGGCAATGAGCACCGCGAATCTTTCTGTGCCACAGATGAAGGAGGACATTACAAAGGGTATGACAATAGAGAAATTTATTGTCGAGAGGTTTGTTGATAAGACAACGGTCCCCGAAAACGAGATCAAGGCCTATTATGAAAGCCGCCTCAATCTTTTCAAGCAGCCTGAACAGGTAAAAGCCAGCCACATCTTGATAAAGCTTGAACCTAAGGCAAAGGAATCGGAAAAGAAGGATGCCCTGAAAAAAATCAGGGACGTTCAGAAAAAACAGATAAAAGGGGATGATTTTGCCAAATTGGCTAAGGAGTATTCTCAAGGCCCGAGTAACGCCAAAGGGGGAGATCTGGGTTATTTCAAGCGGGGACAAATGGTACCGGCTTTTGAAAAGGTTGCCTTCAAGTTGAAACCGGGCGAAGTCAGCGACATTGTTAAAACAAGATTCGGATATCACCTGATAAAGGTCGTGGACAAAAAACCTGAAAGTACAGTTCCTTACGAGGAAATCAAAGACAGGCTTGGTCAGTACTTGAAGCAGGAAAAAGTTCAGAAAGAGATAAAACAGCTTGTTGAAAAACTTCGGAAAAAGGCAAAGGTGGAAATGTTCTGAAAGAACGAATCATCGCATCCAAGAAAAAAGTCCTAAAATAAACCCTAACGTTGGGCGCCGGAGGGATGGCCGAGTGGTTGAAGGCGGCGGTCTTGAAAACCGTTGAACGAAAGTTCCGTGGGTTCGAATCCTACTCCCTCCGCCA
>JACNJD010000386.1 GCA_014382715.1 Candidatus Desulfacyla euxinica
AGACAACGGCTGTTGCACAGCTCAACCGGGAAGGTTTTCTGAAAGATGTGCCTCCTGAAGTTGCAGCGGTGGTTTTTAGGGCATTGGAGTATTACCGGATCAGCAACGGGGCCTTTGATATATCTGTAAAGCCAGTGGTGGACCTGTTTAAAGAAAAGTTTTCAGAAGGGCAAGACATGCCCCCCACTGAAGGCGAATTGAGGAAGGCCCTCACTCTGGTCAATGCATCCAATATAGAATTTGAGGGGTCCTATCTTCGGTTCAAAGAACCTGGCATGGGTATTACCTTAGATGGAATTGCAAAGGGTTATATTGTGGACAGGGCTTCCCAGGTCTTAGCGAAACATCAGATCAAGAATCACCTGATAAATGCTGGTGGAGACATCCGTACCATGGGCCACGGGCGCGACAAAAAGCCGTGGACCGTTGCGGTGCAAGACCCCCAGAAAAAGAAACATTACCCCGACATTATCCATATGACCGATGGGGCCATCGCCACTTCAGGGAATTATGAGATCTACTTTGACAAGGAAAAGATGTTCCACCATATCGTAAACCCCGGCACCGGTCTGTCTCCTGACGAAAGCACAAGCGTATCGGTTCTGGCTGAGACGGCTATGGATGCCGATGCCCTTTCTACCAGCGTCTTTGTAATGGACCCCGAGCGCGGCACCCGGTTTATTAACTCTCTTCCCAAATGTGAGTCTCTCGTAGTGGCAAAGGGTAACAGGAAAATCAAGTCAATGGGATGGAAAGACGGGGCTGTTTAAAGAAGTTCTGTCTGGAAAATTGGCAATTTAAGTTGCCTGTGTAATAGTAAAATAGTAATCGAATAACGATCAACGAATGACGAGTGACGAAGGAAAACAAAGAATTTAACCTTGAGAATCGTCTAATTGATTTTGCCGTCAGAATTATAAAATTCGTAATTCGGGACTCGGCTGATCGATATTCGATTGTTGAAGAAAGATTTTAGACTGCAGTTGATCCAAATGCTCGGCATTATCTAAGTAAAAGATTGTTCTCTTTAGGGAAACTCCCTGCGGCCTCTCACATGGGCACATCTTCCTGCGTGTAGTTCCTGAACCGTGTCAACTCTTTCTGGAAAGTCAATTTGAAGAAACCTGTGGGGCCGTTCCTCTGTTTCCCGATAATAATCTCCGCAAGATTCCGGTTTTCCTCTGAGTTAGGGTTGTAAATCTCGTCCCTGTAAATAAAGGCAATAACATCCGCATCCTGTTCGATTGCCCCGCTCTCTCTGAGATCTGCCAACTGGGGTCGCTTGTTGGGTCTGTCTTCCACTTTTCTGTTTAACTGCGACAGCGCTATGACAGGGACATCGAGGTCTTTGGCCAAGCCCTTTAAAGACGCTGATATCTCCGACATTTCTAACTGCCGGGATTCAGCCGATCTCCGGCCCTGAATCAACTGCATATAATCCACAATGACGAGGCCCAGATCGCCCCGCTTTTTTAATCTCCTGCACTTTGCCTTCATGCCAAGCACACTGATGGCAGAGGTATCATCGATAAATATAGGCAGCTCAGAGAGACGATCGGCAGACTCCGTAAGGCGGGGCCAGTCGTCAGTTCTCAAACTGCCGGTTCTAAGTTTTGTGGCGTTGATACCGGAATCAAATCCCAATAATCTAATGCCCAACTGCTGTTTTGACATCTCCAAAGAAAAAACGGCCACGGCTTTATCTGTTTTTTTGGCTGCGTTGTACCCGATGTTGAGGGCCAGAGCTGTTTTTCCCATGCTCGGTCTGCCTGCGATAATAATCAGGTCTGAAGGTTGCAGTCCGGCAGTTAAACGGTCAAACTGCTCAAAGCCGGTTGGGACGCCGGTCACGTAGCCTTCAAATTCGGCCGCGCTCTCAAGTTTTTTGAAACTCCCGTCAATGACCTGTTTCAGGCTCTCAAACCCTTCTCTAATCTGGTCCTCAGCAATATCAAATATGGACTGCTCTGCTGCCTCAAGGAGATCCTCGGTGCTTTCACTATCCTGAAAGCATAGTTCAGAAATTACCGAGCATTGGTTTATCAGTTTCCTTCGAACGGCCAAATTCCTGACGATTTCGGCGTGGTAAACAATCCCGGCAGAAGTGGAAACAGCCTGGACTAACAGGGCCAGATAATCGGTGCCTCCCACCTTTTCCAAATTATTCTTCTTGCTGAGGACTTGGGACAGGGTGATAATGTCTATGGGTTCGGCGCGATTATATAACTGAACCATTCCATCAAAGAGCGCGACATGGGCTTCCCTGTAGAAGTCATCATGCGAGAGGATGTCCATTACCTGATTCATGGCCTCATTATTCATTAAAATGCCGCCCAATATGGCCTGTTCAGCCTCAATATTATGAGGTGGGACTTTCAGGTAGGAAAGGGGCTTTTTCTCTTTTGCTTGAGACATATAGGCCTAATTTAGGAATTCAGGGATTGAGGGATTGAGGGATTAAAACGAATAAGATACCTTCAATTCCTCAATTCGTTCCGTCTTTTTTCTCCTCTTGAGCGCTTACTACCACTTTTACCGAACCTGTTACTTCAGGGTAGATCTTAATGAATACCGCATGCTCCCCCAAAGTTTTTATGGGCTTTTCCAGGACTATCTTTCGTCTGTCTATTTCAATTCCCTGGGCTTCGAGATCGGAGGCAATGTCCATGGTGGTAACTGAACCATACAGCTTCCCTTCTTCACCCGCCTTCTGCGAAAGATTTACCACAACCCCTTCCAGTCTTTCCTTGACTATCTCGGCATTCTCTCTTCCCTTGATTCTCTTGAGTTCAATCTTTTTACTTTGCAGTTCAAGGGCCTTCCTGTTTTGTGGTGTGGCTTCAAGGGCAATCCCATTCGGGACCAGATAGTTGCGGGCGTAACCCTTGGCAACATCGACTATATCTCCTTCCAGACCTAACTCATCCACGTCTTGCTGTAAAATTACTTCCATTGGTGTTTCTCCTCCGTCATGTAGAATTATTAGCCGCTCTCCTGTGAATTTTCCTGAAATCAACCCACTGATCGAAAAGACCTGCAAGGATCAGCACGGCAAAAAAAAGCTGTTGTACCATTATCAGAAAATAGATGCCGAACCTGATCCAAGTGGGGACTTTGTACTTGTTCAAGAAAAACACAACGATGGCTAAACCATGAAATAAATAAATGGCCGATATAACAATCAGGGTGTTTATGGCCAAAAATTCTATATTCCCTGACGATAAAAATAAAGCGAAACCTGCAACAATCAGACCCCATACCAGATTGTCAGGGGCCTGCCAACGATCCATAGGGATAAAGTCAGGGTATTCAAGGTTTCGCAGCTTAAATAATGGTTTGGCGATAACAACATTAAGCCAGAGCGCAAATCCTGTCCCGACAATCATAAGGGAGGGATAGATCTGTGTAATAGTGGCCATGAATGCCTTTGCGTATGCCTTCAACTCGATGGCATTCTGATCGGCCACATTTGCCTTTTCGTAGGCCTCTATTGTGGCGTTCAAATGGCTCCCCAAATAGTTGAGAATCATCTCTATGGGACCCATATTTCTCGAAAGACCAATTATGAAGAGCAGCGTTAAGCCGAGAAGCAGCATAAAAAGAACTGCAAAAAATATGGTATAACCGAGACTGAAATTCCTCCTGAAAAGTTCAGAGAGCCCTATCCCTATTAGGCTGAATTCAAAGGCCAAAAGGGTGATCTGCGGATAACCTGCAAAGTGGGCAATAAGGCCAATAATGGCGACAGCGATTGCGGCAAGTTTAATCCCCTCAAAAAGCCCCAGTCTGGTGGAATAATAGAGGAATGGCAAGGGTGTCAGCAGGCTGAAAAAGGGGCCGACAAACGGGATCAGGGTGGACGCCATTAGAAGAGATGCAGCCCCACCAACACACCCCAGTAAATCAGTCGTTTTCATGGGATTTCAGGAACAGCAAAAGCCCCGAACATGCGAGAAGTCAATATCGGGATGTTTCCAGGGACTTAAGGTCATTTTACAGTAGATGTTGTAAATGGCAATAAGGCAATATTTCTGGCCCTTTCAATGGCTACGGCCAGCAGCCGCTGGTGTTTTGCACAGTTGCCGGAAATTCTGGACGGTGTAATTTTACCCCGTTCAGTGGTAAAATACCTGATAATCTTGATGTCCTTATAGTCGATGTTAAGGCTGCTGTCCGCACAGAACTTGCATACCTTTCTTCTATGATAGGTTCTTTTGAATCTACCCCTATTCCTGTTGGTATCTCCGTTTCTATTATAGGGTCTATTATACGCCATTTTCCACCTCGTCTTCTGCGCTTGTTTCTTTTGCAGGCACTTCCTCTTCCCCGGTCTCTGCCTTTCCCTCATCCTCATCGGGCTTCAAAGCCTCAGGATCAGCATTATCACTCAGCTTGATCGTCTGATACTTGATGATCCTGTCATCCAAGCTCATTTCCCTCTTAAGCTCTGCCGTAATGCCCGGTTCACCGCAATATTGCAAGAGCACATAAGAGCCCCTGTTAAATTTCCTCACGGCATAGGCCAGTGATTTTGTTCCCCATTCATCAACCTTGGTAAGCACACCCTTGTTTTTTCCAACAAGATCGCTAAATTTGGTCACTACTACACGATAATCATCGTCGGGCAATTCCGGGTTAATGATATAGAGGGTTTCATAATATCTCATGTTTGTTCTCTCCCTTCGGCCTTTTTCCTTGTCAGGATTTTTTTGGTCCCTCTAAACCTAAGAGCCCGAGAATGGGGCTTTGTAGATTGATTCAGGGGGACAAGGAGTCAATTAGACTAAAACTTATTTTTATATCAGTCAGAGTATTGAGTGTCAAGAAATATTTCGGACATGTGACTATTCAAAGGTATTTGGCACAAAAAAGCCCTCCCTGCGACAGAGCAGATCCCGCTCCGCCTCCCGGAGGTCGTGGGTAACCATTTCTGCGATCATCTCTTCAAATGAGGTTTTAGGCTCCCAACCAAGCTCTTCTCTTGCAAGACTCGAGTCCCCTAAAAGAGCATCTACCTCAGTTGGTCTAAAATATCTCGGATCAACCTCCACGATGCACCGGTCGGTCTTTTGATCGTAACCCTTTTCCTCTACGTCTTTCCCCTCCCAGCGAATATCAAAACCCAGTTCTTTTCCTGCAATATTTACGAACTCTCGCACAGAATGTTGTTTCCCCGTTGAAACGACGTAGTCCTTTGGCTTTTCCTGCTGGAGCATGAGCCACATCAGTTCCACATAATCACGCGCATGACCCCAATCCCTCTTTCCATCGAGGTTCCCCAAGAAAATGGAATCCTGAAACCCGAGTTTGATTCTCGCCAAACCCCTCGTAATTTTTCTGGTGACAAATGTCTCTCCCCGCAGGGGAGATTCGTGGTTGAACAGAATCCCGTTGCATCCGAAAAGCCCGTACGCCTCTCTGTAGTTGACCGTTATCCAGTAGGCGTATAGCTTAGCCACAGCATAGGGAGATCTGGGATAGAAGGGTGTCTGCTCGTTCTGGGGCGTCTCCTGGACTAAACCGTAGAGTTCGGAGGTGGATGCCTGGTAAAATTTGGTCTTTTTTTCTAACCCCAGGATACGGATAGCTTCGAGAAGGCGAAGCGCCCCCAATGCATCAGCATTAGCCGTGTATTCCGGGGTCTCAAAAGAGACTTTAACGTGGCTCTGGGCCGCCAGGTTATATAATTCATCGGGCTGTACCTGCTGGATAATCCGGATGAGATTGGTGGAATCGGTCAGATCGCCGTAGTGTAGCATAAATCGTCTTTCAGATTCGTGAGGATCCTGGTAGAGATGATCGATCCTGTCTGTATTGAAGAGTGAGGCCCTTCGCTTAATGCCATGGACCTCGTAACCCTTCTTAAGTAAAAACTCGGCCAGGTAAGCCCCATCCTGCCCGGTAATTCCGGTAATAAGTGCCTTTTTCATAACCTTTTCCATCCTTCTCTTTATATTCGTATCTGATTACATGGGCGTCATAACCCGCAATCCCGCTTTCAGCGGGA
>JACNJD010000108.1 GCA_014382715.1 Candidatus Desulfacyla euxinica
TAAGAGAAATATAGAGGCTGAAAAGGAAAGAGAGGAATCATTATGCCTATGGCTTCAGAAAAGCATGTTTTGGATTTGGATAACCCAGAGAAGTTGTTGCGGGTACTTGAACTTATGCTCGACCAGGCCTATCTCGGTATCGTATTTGTTGATCCTGACGGTATTATCCGTTTTATGAATCAGCAATATGAAGAGTTGATCGGGGTTGATAGGAAGGAAACCTACGGGAAACATATCACCGAATATTTCCCTGACTCCCGGTTGCCGGTTGTCCTTAAAACAAAAGAAGCGGAATTGGGGTGGAAGTATCATTATAAAGGAAGAGAAACATTAGTGGTTAACCGGATCCCTATCATGAAAGGGAATCAGTTTATCGGAGCAATGACGCAATGTATTTTTAAAGACATATCAGAACTGAGAGAAATGGCCGGTAAGTTGGATTTACTGGAAACAAAGGTCCAGAAATACAAAAGGGCTTCTAACGATTTGCTCACACCCAAGTATAATATTGATGACATAAAGGGTATCAGCGAGCCCATTACCCGTCTAAAAGATATGGCTCTCGTGTATGCCGCAACAGAAAACACAATCTTGATTACCGGTGGTACTGGAACAGGGAAGGAGCTGTTTGCCCATTCTATTCACCACGCAAGTACACGGAGCGAGGGGCCTTTCGTGTGTATCAACTGCGCTTCCATACCTGATGAACTGCTTGAATCCGAGTTGTTTGGATATGCGTACGGCGCCTTTACCGGCGCCCAAAAAAATGGCAAGACCGGAAAAATAGAACTGGCCGATGGTGGGACACTCTTTCTTGATGAAATTGGCGAACTACCTTTCAGGGCTCAAGCTAAATTGCTGCGGGTGTTGGACGAAAAAAGGGTGGAGAGAATTGGTGAGGTTCTGCCCGTTGAGGTCGATTTCAGGCTAATCGCGGCGACGAATAGAGATCTTCATTTCCTGATGGATCAAAGGAATTTTAGACAGGACCTGTTTCACAGGGTTTCGACGATAACTATGGATATTCCTCCCTTAAGAAAACGAATTGAAGACCTCCCTGTTTTGGTTAATCATTTCCTTCAGGGCGGTTCCATCAGGGGAATGAAAATAACGGATAATGCACTTCGCTCCCTGATGACCTATTCCTGGCCCGGGAATGTTCGGGAACTCAAGAATGCACTGGAGCTCTCAACATGTCTGGTCAAGAAGGGCGATCCCATAGACACGGATCAGCTTGCCTCACACATCATAGCGGGGGAATCTAAAATATTTCACAACATAGACCGTGATGATTTGAAATTGAAAAAAAAGGTCAAAGCCAATGAAGTTCAATCAATCAAGAGCGCCTTGAGTCTTTGTCGAGGAAATAAGAGTCGAGCTGCAAAACTGCTCGGGATATCCAGGTCGTCCTTGTATAATAAAATCAAGCAATATTCCATATCATAGATATCATAGACCTAAGAAAGCCTCACCCGAATATTTCCTGAACTCTTCATAACTTTTTTCTTTCTATATTTCTGTATCGAGGTTATATGATGATATATGATATATATTCCCACTTTGAAATGAGGGGGTTAGATAATTGAAAACAGATTCAGATAAATTTGATGTGGAAACGGGCTCCACAGACAGTCACTTGCACCCGGCGAAATTTCACTCCAGTGCCATAGACCAATTGAATAATTGCAGGACCAATGTTCCGGAGAGTGAGGAGCCGGTAAACCTGGATTCAGATGCGAAAAAAAACTGGGCTGATAAAATCAGCGACCTCAAGTATTTAGCCAATAGCTTGGAGCTAATCCTCAACAATGTATATTCAGGAATTATTTTTTGTGACAGGGCGAATCAAAGAGCTCATTATAAAGGGCGGAGAAATCATGGCCTGTGTTACGGTGAAGCCAGGTCTCAGCGTAACCGAGGAAGAGTTACTGAACCACTGCCTCGAGCATCTCTGGAAATTTAAGACCCCCAAGATGATCAAGATCATGGATGAGCTTCCAAAAGGGCCATCGGGGAAAATTCAACGGCTGAAGCTTCCTGACCTTGTGATAGAGGAACGATGATGGAAATAAATACGGTTGCACCTCAACAGGTCAAGGAGATGTTTCACGACGATGATGAACTTGCTTTGATAGACGTACGCGAGCAGGGTACTTTTTCAAAGGAACACATGCTGCTCGCCTGTTCGGTCCCCTTCAGCCGTATGGAACTTAAGATAGCCGATCTTGTACCCCGAAAGAGTACTCGTATCGTGCTGGTAGACGGGGGCAGCACTGACAAATCGCGGATGGCAGGAAGGGCGCAGAACGACTGTCCGGTTTTGGATATTCTGATATTTCGGTAATGGAAGGAGAGATTCATGCCTGGCGGGCCGCCGGCTTTGAGCTCTTTTCCGGCGTAAATGTTTTGAGTAAGGCCTTTGGCGAATTCGTGGAAGCTGCTTATGATACCCCCAGGATTACGGCCCAAGAACTCAAGGCAAAGGTTGATTCAAGCCAAAAGGTGATCATTCTGGATTCCAGGCCAGAAGACGAGTACCACCGAATGTGCATCCCGGGCGGTATCGACACCCCCGGATCGGAATTGGCATATCGGGTACACGACCTGACCCTGGATCCTGAAGCCTTGGTTGTGGTCAATTGCGCAGGGCGTACACGCAGCATCATTGGTGCCCAGTCCCTGATTAACGCGGGCATCCCGAATCCTGTGGCGGCATTGAAGGGCGGTACCATGGGCTGGCAGCTTGCAGGCTTTCAGTTAAAACACGGTCAGGATCGGCACGCCCCGCCCCCTTCCCTTGCGGCTCTTTCAAAAGCAAAAGCCTGCGCTGCCAGGGTTGCCGACAGGTTTAGGGTCAAAAAGATCGGGGCTGATACCCTGAAGGCCTGGATGACAGAAACAGATACCCGAACGCTTTTTCTCGTAGATGTACGTCTGCCCGGGGAGTTTGAAGCCGGGCATCTGAAAGGGGCACGCAACGCCCCGGGCGGACAGCTGGTCCAGGCAACCGATGAATATGTGGCCGTCCGGAATGCCCGACTGGTTCTGGTGGACGACACCGAGGTGCGTGCCGTCATGACAGCTTCGTGGCTGGTCCAGATGGGTTGGAGAGACGTTTATGTTTTGTCAGGCGGGATTGGGGATGAACCGTTGGTCAGGGGACCCCATACTCCAGAGATTTTCGAGTTTGAAAAGACCGATTCGATAACGCCTCTGGAGCTCAAAGAGATGCTCGACTCGGGGGAATCGGTAGCAATAGTGGACCTGTCCACAAGTACACAGTACCAGCATCGTCATATCCCCGGTGCCTGGTGGGGGACGCGCTCCGGCCTGGAGTCCGGTCTGGAAAGTGTTCTGCCTGTTGACTCCCTTGTCTTGACCTCTCAGGACATGATCATGGCCCACCTGGCGGCAGAGGATATAAGGGCCGTTCTGCCTGACATGCCTATTCGCGTTCTCGAAGGGGGCACCGAGTCGTGGGTCAAAGCAGGTCTGCCCACGGAGGAAGGCTTAGAGCATGTGCTTTGCGAAGTCGACGATGTCTGGTATAAACCGTACGAGCACAAGGATGCGCCCCGGGAGGCGATGAGGGATTATTTGACCTGGGAGGTGGCCCTGGTTGACCAGATTAAACGCGACGGCGACGCGGGATTCCGCCTGCCTGAGACAGGCCAATCCCTTTCGGACAAGAAAGCGTGAAGATAAAACGGCATCAACAGACCCGGGAGATTTCAAGAATATCGTTCATGGCCGTATCAAAATCACAGGCACGGCACTCCTTCTTTTCTCTTTCTTTCAGTTTTTCCTCATTATACTGAACCACCTCTTTGTCAAAGGGTAAATGACCCGTATGAAGGTATCTCACAGCGCCCGCTGCGTCCCTCACCGGAACAACGGCTCCCTTTACATTCTGATTTGGCGCCCACGGCACGTCTAAGGTTCCGGCCTCCATGGCCCGCACAGCACCTGCCGCAATATCACCGTCGCCCAGCTCCAGGGCCTTGTCAACGATCTGGCAGGCCTCCCGGCGAATAATTTCCATTTCGGTCTCCATCTCTTCATCCTCCACAAGCTGTCTGCCACGGGCGAGGTGAATAGCCATCCTGGTGGCCTTCAGCCCTTCTGCGTTGGCTGTACCGGTGGGTATGCCTATGGCTTCGTGAGTGGTCTTTGTGATCACTTGAGTGGCACCTGCCAACGCCGCAATGACCCCACCCATAACGATTACAGAGAATGCCCTTGCTTCATCAGGGGGAAAGGCCTGCATCCACTGGTGGCTGGCTATTGAGATAAACATGTCTTCAATATCGAACTTCTTGAGATAATGGCGACAAACCTGCTCCATAACCCTCAACCCGGCCACATCCTGCAAGAGGTCCAGGTTTTGTGAAAGGCCGACGCTATAATGCCTGACCCCTTGCCCGGCTGCGAGGAGCATCTCAATAACGGCGATGGCAATCCCGATACCCGGTGGAATCAAGGTCCCTGTGAGAAAACCGGGTTGTTCTCTATGGATAAGCACACCGTTTTCGGCATAGATGGAAACCAAACGGTCCAAATACTGATATTGCCTGATACCCTCATCTATGGGCATTGCCTTGATATATGAGGCAGGGTATGAAATCCCGGCGCCCAGAAAGCCCGTAAACCCCGAGGCCAGGGTAATCTCGGCAGTCAGACGGGGATAGGGTGTTCCTGCCAGAGTCATGATGGGTCGGTCAACGGCCTCCACGACTCTGCGCACCTCCTTCACCCCGTGGTTAACGACGGGAAAACCGTTGAGCATGGACCGCCCCGCCTTTCTGCTTTCTTCAATCCCCTTTTGGGCCTCCTGAAACTTCATGTTCCTGGTGTAAGTGTCCGTTGTGGTGGGAAGGAGTTCAGCCCCTCCTTCATCCTGCAGGGTCTTCAAGAGCTTGATATGTTCATCAATCAGAGCAACCCCACCTCTTGGCTGGCACAAGGTGAGTCCGGCAGCCTTGGCCCTTTGGACTGTCTTGGCATAATTCTTGTGGTCCGGCAGGCTTTTGTGGTAGGCAATCGCCTCATCAAGGTCCACATCCTTGCCCGTAGGCCAGAGGGAGAGAACTTTTTCTCTCTCCCTTTGAAACTCCTCGTCAGTCCATCTTATATTTCTGACAGTCATTTCTTTTCATCCCTCAGATCGGGCATCCTTCATTCACAAGTTTACAGTTTTTTCCAAAATGTGGTGCATTATCGACTTGAAAATCGGATACCGAAACTTGAAATTCGATCCCGCGATGCGCGGGATTGAAATTGGATAAGGCATCTACGCTCTATGGTTGTTTAATCTCTTCAAATACTTTTTGCCCAGTTTGAGGGCCTCTAAAGGTTCTTTCTCAGACAAGAGACCGACGGCGTAAAGAAGATATTCTCTGTCTATGTAGAATCTGGGGTTTCGGGGGCAGAGTGAGAAAGGATTATCTTCGGAAAAGAGAGCCTCCCTGATGATTAGATCCGGGGCCGAACCGAAAATGAGGGGGCCACCAGTACCGATAACGGTTTTTAGACCCCTTAAGTCCTTCCCGTACTGTATATAAACAGAACCGCTGGGCCCATAGGTGGTCTCAATCCGGCCGGCGTGTCGTTCCATTGCAAAACGGGTAGCTGCTCTGGCCAGGTTGACATCCAGAGTTTTGTCCTCTTCAGACTCAGGCAGGGTTTCAGGATTTCGGACAAAGCGGCTGACAGAGTTATGAAGATCGATCTCAGAATTGCTCCAGTCTTCGCTAAAGAATTCCTCCCCTGCAACCTGTACGATGGTGGATGCGTTGTAACGCATTCCCAGATCCCCTTCCACCGTCCTTTTCACATAGGGTTCCGGGAGCCCCTTCTTTACAAGACCCGGCTCTGTTGGATCGCCTTTGGCTACAGAATGTACATCTGTGGTGGCCCCGCCGATGTCCAGAATGGCGAGCTCTCCCAAACCTTCCTCACCCTCGGCGCCTTCCGCAAGGAGCCTGGCCGCCGCCAGAACCGCAGTAG
>JACNJD010000105.1 GCA_014382715.1 Candidatus Desulfacyla euxinica
ACGGGCGAGCGGCTCCAGTCAATAACACGGACCACAATACCCACAAAAAAGGTGATCATGGCCGCGTATGGGATAATAATCCCAAAAAGGACCCGCAGATCCAATGCCCCAACACCTATCCAGGGGATCAGCACAACCACTGTGACTGCGAAGGATGAAAATAGAATACTCAATACGAAATTCATAGGCTATTACCTCATTTTAAATAACTATCCCACTATTATCATCTCAAAGAGCCGGTCTCTGCTCCGGTATCTCGCTTATGAGATTAGCTCTCTCTAATAATTTCCCCACTTGACTCTTGACCTCATTTACCCGAATTTCAGAGATCTTCTGGCGGCACGCAGAATAGATATCAAAGGCCAGGAGAGCAATTTCATCTATTCTGTTGTCAAGGATAAGCATTTCATCCGAATGGCCGCTCCCCAATTCTTCCTTTATGATCTGCTTCAGTTGAAAAACAAAGGCAACGGCCCGGGAAGGTTTGAAGTCCTGGACTGCCCTTATTCTAATGATACTGTCGAGGCAGGATGAAATCTTTTCCGTATTGTCGCCGCTAATAATTTCATCATACAGGGTTTCAATTTCTGTTGATATGGTAAGACCCACGGGGTTGGCAAATTGACTCTTTTCTCTTTTCAGGAACCCCTGACTGTCTTCAGGGTATGACTTGATGACAGCGTCTCGCCATTTCTTGATAATCTTGGATTTTTTTTCTGCCAGGAAATTGTCTGAATTCATATCTTGGATTCCAAACCTTGATAAATTTGTAAAAAGTCAGAAAGCACCCGTTACTGTCATTCCCGTGAAAACGGGAATCCAGGAAAATTAATTCCTTATGGACTCCCGCTTTCGCGGGAGTGACGGCCCTGGAGACTTTTTACGAGAACATCAAACCTTAGTTTGCGAAAAATTTCTTTTGAAGGAAACCTATAGAAAAATTGTGTTTTTCTGTCAAGGAAAAAATAGAGTTTCTGTTTCGCCTTGACAAAAACATGAACCCAATATAAGTATTCTCGAGAATTCAATATAAATCTGCAATTTTAATCGGGGGTTAAAGAATGGCCATCGATACTACCATATATGTTCGCTCTCCAGGTGTTGGTTCAGCTTTGTTTGACTGGATTCAGATGCTGACAGGCGTGGGGCTTATCACGTTTATGTGGAGCCACATGATTCTCGTGGCCAGCGTCAACCTGGGGGCCGGCGCCATGGACACCCTTGCCCACTTCCTTGAGGCCACATACATGGCCCAGGTAGGAGGCCCGCTCATCGGCGCCACCTTTCTTCTTCACTTCATATTGGCCGCCCGCAAGGTCCCTTTCCGGGCGGAGCAACAATCTACGATCTGGAAACACGCCCGAACGCTTCACCATTTAGATACATGGCTATGGCTAATCCAGGCAGGCACGGCCATGGTTATTCTGATCATGGGATCGATTCATATGTGGACCGTACTCACCGACCTCCCGATCACTGCCGCCAAAAGCGCAGCGAGGATCCAGGGGGGGTTCTGGCTGGTGTTCTACCTTATTCTTCTACCCATGGTGGAGCTTCACGTGGGGATCGGGTTTTATCGTATTGGCGTGAAATGGGGTTTTATCAAGCGAAGCAACCGGAAGGGGTTGAAGAGATTTGAAAATATCCTCACAGGAATATTCATACTGATTGGCCTTATCACCTTAATAAGATTCATGACACTGCCAGTTTAGTGTCTGAATCACACTAAGGCGTGATTCAGACACGATTTCGGATTGCAGATTTCGGATTTTGGATTTAAAAAACAAAGCAATTTCATGGGTTTGAAAATCCCTGAGCAAAATTAAGAAATCATATTTCGGGGTTTTGGTTCAGACACTACATTAGGTGCGAAACCATCAGCATAGACTCGCGAAAATCGTCAATATTCAATATTCAATCTCAAACGGGGTAAAGTAGTTGGAAACCGAATTCAGTGATCTGTTGTGCATAGGAGCCGGATTAGCAGGGGAACGGGTTGCCGTCGAGGCGGCGTCAAACGGATTCAAGGCCATATGCCTGAGCCTGGTGCCCCCCAGGCGTTCCCATTCATCAGCAGCCCAGGGGGGTATGCAGGCCTCTTTGGGAAACTGCGCCATGGGAGATGGTGACAGCCCGGATATACATTTTGAGGATACAGTCAAGGGTTCGGACTGGGGTTGCGACCAGGAAGTGGCACGTCTCTTTGTGGAGACTGCCCCTACAGCAGTGCGTGAAATGGCCCTCTGGGGGATTCCGTGGAACAGGGTTGTCCCCGGGAAATCCACCTATTTCAAAGGCGGAAAACAGTACGAAAAGGTTGAGGCCAAAGAGAAAGAAGGTCTGATTACCGCAAGATCTTTTGGTGGAACGGCCAAATGGAGGACTTGCTACACGTCGGACGGGACCGGGCATACACTCCTCTACACCATGGACAACAGGGTGGTGGAATTAGGCGTGAAGGTGCATGACCGGATGGAGGCCATATCCCTTATTCACGATGGGGAAACCTGTATGGGGGCGGTGGTCAGAGACCTTAAAACAGGGAAGCTGAAGGCGTATTTAGCTAAAGCCACATTAATAGCCACCGGCGGTTATGGCCGTATATATCGTGAGACCACCAATGCGGTTATCAATGAAGGGAG
Organism: Candidatus Desulfacyla euxinica; assembly: GCA_014382715.1. Lineage (GTDB taxonomy): Bacteria > Desulfobacterota > DSM-4660 > Desulfatiglandales > Desulfatiglandaceae > Desulfacyla > Desulfacyla euxinica. Next base: position 2,643 of record JACNJD010000105.1, read on the forward strand.
TGGGGCCATCATCGCCCTTGATACCGGTATTGTTCCAATTGGAAACCCTGAGGCTATACAATTTCATCCCACCGGTATTGTCCCTACGCACATTTTGGTGACCGAGGGATGCCGAGGCGATGGCGGCACCCTCTTAGATGTAAATGAAAATCGTTTTATGCCCGAGTATGAGCCTGAAAAGGCGGAATTGGCATCACGCGATGTGGTATCGAGGTGGATGACCCACCACATTCGAAAGGGTCTGGGAGTAAAAGGCCATTACGGTGATCATCTCTGGTTGGACATCCGTCACCTCGGGGCTCAACACATCAAGACCAAACTCAGGGAAGTGGAGGAGATCTGTAATAATTTCCTCGGCATTGACCCTATTACCCAACTTATTCCGGTACGTCCTGCCCAGCATTATACCATGGCAGGCGTGAGGACCGACAAAGACGGCGCGGCCTATGGGCTCAAAGGGCTTTTTGCCGCGGGCGAGGCGGCCTGTTGGGATCTGCACGGTCTTAACCGTCTGGGTGGGAACTCCCTCGCTGAGACGATAGTTGCCGGGAAGATTATTGGAGAAAAGATTGCCGGGTTCTTGAAGGGATATGATGTTACCTTTGATACCGGTATTATAAAGGGTTGTGTGGTCAGGGAACTGGAACGTATTGAACGGTTGGTATCATGTAAGGACGGACACGAGGATGTCTATAAGATTCGTAATGCAATGCAAGACGAATTGATGGACCGGGTTGGCATTTTCAGGAATGGAAATGACCTCCAGAAGGCGGTTGACAACCTGCAGGAGATCTACGTCCGGGCAAAGAAGGTGGGGATCCGTTCCAACTGGCTCGGGGCCAGTCCGGAACTGGCCCTGGCCATCAAGATCCAGGGGATGGTTCGCTTAGCGCTTTGTGTAGCATACGGGGCGCTTCAACGGACTGAAAGCCGGGGCTGTCATGCCCGCGAAGATTATGATGCCCGAAACGACAAGGACTGGTTGAACCGAACCTTAGCGACCTGGGATGAAGGCAATACCCTCCCGACCCTTGAATACGAGCCTGTTTCCAAAGTGATGGAAATTCCGCCGGGGAGTCGCGGATATGGGGCATCCAAGATTATCAGCCAGGACGGGGAGGTCACAGGAGCATAAGATGGGTAGAAAACTGAAGTTTAATATATTTCGTTATAATCCGCTGGATTCCAACTCTGTACCGCATACGGACACATTTCATCTCGAAGAGACCGACAGCATGACCCTCTTTATAGCCCTGACACGGATCAGGGAAGAGCAGGACCCATCCCTTCAGTTCGATTTTTGCTGTCGCGCCGGGATTTGCGGATCCTGCGCCATGGTGATCAACGGGAGACCCGATCTTGCATGCAAGACCCTTACCAAAGAACTCCCAACCGAGATTACCCTGATGCCCCTCCCTGTATTCAAGTTGATAGGAGATCTTTCCGTAGACACAGGTACCTGGTTCAGGGCCATGAACGAAAAAGTGGGCTCGTGGATTCACACCGATAAAACCATGGACCCCAATGTCGAAGAAGAAAGGATGGACAACTCCCTGGCCGAGGAGATCTATGAATTGGAGCGTTGCGTAGAATGCGGTTGCTGCGTGGCATCTTGCGGCACCGCCAATATGCGGGAGGATTTTATAGGGGCCGTTGCCCTGAACCGTATTGCCCGCTTCATGTTAGACCCGAGAGATCAGCGGAAGGAAAGGGAATATTTCGAGGTTATCGGCACGGATGAAGGCATTTTCGGCTGTATGGGGCTTTTGGCCTGTGAGGATGTATGCCCGAAAGATCTCCCCCTGCAGGACCAGCTCGGTATTCTGCGCCGCAAAATGGGATGGAGCGCCGTAAAGCATCTGTTCCGGTTTGGGTAAGAGTTCACTCAACAATAGCTTCATCCCGCTGAAGCGGGGAACCAACCAGTGATTTTACCACGAAGCATACGAAGAGTACGAAAAATGAGTTCCTAATCGTCACACCTTGTTAAGCAGCTTTTCAGAGTAACCGGCAACCTATGCAAATCAACGACAAAAAGGCAATCTTCGGATGGACCATGTATGACTGGGCCAATTCGGCCTTTGCCACCACCATTATGGCGGGGTTTTTCCCGATCTTTTTCAAACAGTTCTGGAGTGTCGGCGCAGATACCACATTGAGTACCGCCCGGTTAGGACTGGCAAATTCAGCTGCAGGTATCCTTGTGGCCCTTTGCGCACCCGTATTAGGGGCAATTGCCGACAAAGGCAGCTCAAAAAAGAAGTTCCTCCTCTTTTTTGCATTTATCGGCATTGTGATGACGTTAGCCCTTTATATGGTTTCCAAAGGGAACTGGCCCATGGCCGTGCTTTTGTACGTCTTTGCAACTGTCGGGTTTTCAGGGGGGAACATCTTCTACGATGCACTTATTACGGGGATAGCGTCTGAAAAAAAACTGGATTTTATATCAGCGCTCGGTTTTTCTCTCGGCTACTTAGGGGGAGGCATCCTTTTTGCCGTGAATGTATGGATGACCTTGAGCCCCGCAACATTTGGGTTTGCAGGTGCAGGAGAAGCGGTAAGATTCGCGTTTCTCACGGTAGGTATCTGGTGGGCGGTTTTCTCGATCCCGCTTATGCTCTTTGTCAGGGAACCGGCTGCCACAGAGGCAAAATCTGAAGTGAATGTGATAAAAGCCGGGTTCAGTCAATTAAGGGAGACTTTTCAGGAGATCCGCTATCTGAAAACTATTTTCTTGTTCCTTGTGGCCTACTGGCTCTATATCGACGGTGTGAACACAGTCATACGTATGGCGGTCGATTACGGTATCTCCATAGGGTTTAAATCCAATGATTTAATCGTTGCCCTCCTCATTACTCAATTTGTCGGCTTTCCATCGGCAATAGGATTCGGTTATTTTGGAGGTAAATTAGGGGCCAAAAAGGCCATCTTTGTTGCCATAGCTGTTTATCTCTTTGTTTCCATATGGGCCGCTTTTATGAATAGCAGCACGGAGTTCTATGTTCTTGCCATTATCGTTGGTCTGGTCCAAGGCGGTATCCAGGCCTTAAGTCGATCCTTTTTTGCCAGGATAATTCCCCATGACAAGTCTGCCGAGTATTTCGGTTTTTATAATATGGTAGGAAAATTCGCTGCTGTTATCGGTCCGGTCTTCATGGGTGGGGTAGGCCTTATGGTAAGGCATATGGGGTATAGCAGTAATATGGCGTCGCGAATAAGCATCACCTCTATCTCCCTTTTTTTCATAGTGGGCGGGGTTCTCCTCTTTTTCGTCAATGAAGAGAGGGGTAAAGAAGATCTCAAATATCTGTCAGAGGGAAGTGACTAAAGTGACTAAAGTGA
>JACNJD010000116.1 GCA_014382715.1 Candidatus Desulfacyla euxinica
ATGCCTATGTAGTAGAGGTTGAGGTGGACATCTCCCAGGGGCTCCCTTCCTTTTCTACAGTGGGTTTGCCGGAAGGGGCTGTCAGGGAGAGCAAAGAGAGGGTCAAGGCCGCCATCAAGAATTCGGGTTATCATTTTCCCTCCGATCGAATTACGGTCAACTTGGCCCCCGCAGACATTAAGAAAGAAGGCTCGGCATTCGACCTCCCTATGGCCCTTGGTATCCTTGCAGCCACAGGGCTCGTCAACAGCTCCTCCTATTCGGGTCATGTTTTCCTGGGCGAATTGGCCTTGGATGGCCTCATCAGGCCTGTCAGGGGTGTTTTGCCCATGGCCATTGCTGCAAAAAAATTAGGGCTCAAAGGAATCTTCCTACCCATTGACAATGCTCCTGAAGCAGCAGTAGTAGAAGGGATCGACATCTTTCCCGTTAACTCCTTGGCACAGGTCATAGGCGCATTAAGGGGAATAGCCAAATTAAGTCCTTTCAAGGTGGACCTTGACAAACTCTTTCAGGCACCTGTTTCCCATGTGGATTTCAAAGATGTCCGTGGCCAGGAGAACGCAAAAAGGGCCGTTGAGATCTCGGCCAGCGGCGGGCATAATCTTATCATGATAGGCCCTCCCGGTTCTGGCAAGACCATGCTGGCAAAACGCCTTTCCACGGTTCTCCCGGTTCTCGGCTTTGAAGAGTCGCTTGAGACGTCCAAGATCTACAGTGTTATGGGGCTGATGCCAGAGAATCACGGGCTGATGACCCTACGCCCGTTTCGTTCGCCGCACCACACTATTTCTGACGCCGGTCTTATCGGGGGAGGACAGACCCCCAAACCCGGTGAGGTGAGCATGGCACATAACGGCGTCCTCTTCCTTGATGAACTCCCGGAATTCAGGAGAAATGTCCTGGAGGTATTGAGACAGCCGATGGAAGATGGACATGTGACTATTTCCCGTGCCAATTCAACGGTTGCCTATCCTGCCGAATTCATGTTAGTGGCTGCCATGAACCCTTGTCCCTGCGGTTTTTTAGGCGATCCCAAGAGGGAGTGCATCTGCACCACATTGCAGATTCAGAGGTATCGGGCCAAGATATCGGGGCCTCTGTTAGACCGTATCGATCTCCATATGGAGGTCCCTTCCGTGCCCTACAAAGACCTTGCAGGGATATCTGAGGGGTCCTCTTCTGCAGAAATACTCAATAGGGTGATGGGTGCGAGGAAAATCCAGGAAGAGCGGTTTGCACGGACAAAGATATTTACCAACGCCCGGATGAATAGCCGCCACATCAAAAAATATTGCGAAATTGACTCTGAATCGGGCTCCCTGCTGGAAAAGGCCATGGACAGATTTGGCCTGAGCGCAAGGGCACACGCCCGTATTTTGAAGATCGCCCGGACCATCGCTGATTTAGAGGCCAGTCCTGACATTAGCCCCTCCCATGTGGCAGAGGCTATTCAGTACAGGACCCTTGATCGTAAGATTTTAAGATGATAGGCCACCTCAACTGATGACCAGCTAACTACGCTGTAAGGGATGATCTTTCATCGGGCCGTAGGCTGGCCGGAGGCCTCTTCGCTACAACCAGCATTCAGTTTCAACCCGTAACTCGCAACCCGTAACACGCAACGAGTACCAGTTTCTAATTCTATTTACGTCTTATTCCGGGGATGAAGGCTCTTTTCTCTTTCGATTCTTTCGCGAAGCCACATTGCCATGAGTTGGGTGTGAGGAACACCTTTCTTGCGAGCCAGTCGTTTTACCATCGAAATATCAAAGGGGTCCATACGGAGGGAGACCGGTTGACGGGCAAGGCGGGGAACCTTAAAAGGCTCTGCATCATTGAGCAATTCCTGAATCTGCTCAGGACTCTCTCCCGAAATAGCGGTATCCCACCGGATGGCCTCTTTCTTGAGACTATTTCTTGTCTTTTTTGGAAGTCTGCTCATTTTTTTACCCTCTTAAAATAGGCTTTTTTGGTGGTGTTTGACATAGGAAAAGCTGTTACGCAGCGCCATACCCCGTATTGGGGATATGGGGCCACAATAAGTTCGATACATGTTCCGGAGGCGTCTGTACCCCACAGACGGTATCTATATTCGGCTGATTTTCCTCGTTTTTTCTTTTGCTTACCGGCCAGAGTCGGAAATGGCCCTTCACTGTAATATAACTCTTTAACCTGCTCGGGGCTTAAACCGTGTTCAGCAATATGATTTATATTGTCTTCGTACCAGTCAGGTGCAAGACTTTTGTCAGGTTTAATCATGAAAGAAATTTAGCGCAAATCACCAACCACGCCCGTAGGACGTGGTATGATGAAGCCCCCTCAAAGGGGGCATTGTCGTAAGGAAAGCCCCTAAAGGGGCTGTTTTAAGTTCTACCTACTCATTCATTTTTTGTCTGGGCTATCTTGATCACGGATGTATTCCTTTATTGTCTCTTCATCCAAACCGACTGTACTAACGCAGTAACCAGTCGCCCAGAAGCTTAAACCCGTCATCCTTTTTGTTCCTAACAGCTGACGGTGTATCCTTATTGCACTTTTGCCTTTTATAAATCCCACTGTGTTCGAAACGCTGAATTTCGGTGGAATGCTTAACAACAGGTGTATATGATCCGGCATCGCACGACCTTCATGCAGTTCGATCCCTTTTTGGCGGCACAGATCCCTTATTATTCCTCCGATTTTCTTCCTTAATCCGCCATAAATACTCCTATGACGGTATTTTGAGATAAATACCAAATGGTATTTGCAGTCCCACCTTACATGTGATAGTGATTTCCAATCTTTCATCGGTTCCTCCTCCTGTCCCTTTTGGGGCTTTCCCGGAGGAGGAATCTATTCTATTTCTCGCCGGAACGGTAGAACCTCGTGGGGTCGCACGGGCATAGCCCGTGGTTTAATTAAAAGCAATTATTAAACTCGCAACCCGTAACCTGCAACTCGAAACTTGTTGTAGCGAAGCGGAAATCCCGCTTCAGCGGGGCAACCCTTAGCCCGTCGAAGCGGAGCGACGATCTCGCTTTTTGCGAAGCAACTGCGGGGTACCCAGTACCCGATACCCAGTATCCAGTATCGAGTAACCAGTAACCAGCATCGATAGGAAAACAGGACTTAAAATGGTTTGTGAGGGTCCAAAACCCCGTTACTCTGAACAGATGGAGAGCGGGGTTTTGTATTTTGTATTTTGTAGCCCTGGGAAAGCGCATGGTAAAGATATGGTGAATGAAGTGGGGATAAGTCAAAAAAGTCAACAACGTGCCGTTCACTACGATTCTGGAGCCGTTTGAACCTCAAACAAGTTAACATTGAAACAACGCCTGTTCACTTTCTATCGGAGATAATATGACAAAAATTGTTCCCATTGAATCAATTGTCAGTAAAATTATTTTTTTACGTGGTGAAAAAGTCCTGTTGGATCGTGACCTGGCGGAACTTTATGGAGCGGAAACGAAGGTATTAAAGCAGGCTGTAAGAAGAAACATCAAACGTTTTCCTTCAGATTTTATGTTTGAACTGTCCAAAGAAGAATTTGAGGATTGGAGGTCACAATTTGTGACCTCCAATAGTGACAAAATGGGTTTAAGGTATAAACCGATGGCTTTTACGGAACAGGGCGTAGCCATGCTCTCAAGCGTCTTGAAAAGTGAACGTGCGATTGAAGTCAATATAGCCATCATGCGTGCTTTTGTAACACTCCGCCAGATGTTGGCTTCGAATGCGGAGCTTGCTCGTAAATTGGAAAGAATGGAAAATAAATATGACGAAAGATTTAAGATCGTCTTTGAGGCCATTCAGCAGCTTACCCCGTTAGAGGAGATGAAAACATGCACTATACCTATGTGTTACGAAGTGAGAAGGATAGTCGATTATATACCGGTTCAACAAATGATTTAAGAAGGCGCTTGAGTGAACATAGCCATGGTAAAGTATCTTCGACAAAACATAGAGATCCTTTCAAGCTTATTTATTATGAAGCATGTCTCAACGAACAGGATGCAAGGGCCAGGGAGAAGTATCTAAAGACAGGAATGGGAAAACGATATCTAAAGAATAGGATCAAGCGCTTTCTTTCCTCTAACGGGGTGAATGACACCGCCCGAAAAGCCAAGAAAGCGGATAGGCTTTGAAGTCAAAGAACCAAAAGGCCGCTATGGCAAAAGAACCAGGAAAAAGAGGAGATGATCACTGAAATCATTAAACGCGCAACCCGTAACCCGCAACTCGAAACTTGTTGTAGCGAAGCGGAAATCCCGCTTCAGCGGAACAACCCTTAACCCGTCGAAGCAGAGCGGAGATCCCGCTTGGTGCAAAGCAGCTGCGGGGCAACCCATAACTCGTCCCCCTTTTTAGTTGACTTCCGAAATAGTTATTTGTAATCGGTATTAGGCAATATTGCTCAACTGATTTTCTTCTTTCAACCCCGAGAGGGAAACCGAGGAATATCCCTATCGAGTATTTGGGAACAGCTGAAACCCTTTTAAAGAGGCTCTCAGACGAAGACGGTTGCTCTATAAAATCTTATTCACACGGAGATACCACTGCACTGACTAATATTGCCATTGAATTAGATATCGTAAACATCATAAATAGATATATCCCGATTAATCAAAAAGGCCAAAAACCGATCCGCGATGGTTTAACAGTGGGCGGAACGTTTCTTTTAGGGGCTATCGGCAGAGCTTGCCGCCCTACGAGCAAAATGGGGTGGTATAATTGGTGCGAAAGGACTTCTCTTGAATACTGTTTAAAGTCATCGTTCAAGGCGCTTGATTCGCAGCATTTCTGGGATCAGATGGATTTTCTTCCCCTGGAGTCCATTCCTAAAATTGAGGAAGACTGGCTCAAGGGCCTTCCGTCTTTTGACATGAAGGTGTGGATTCTACTGGAAAATACCATCTACGCAGTGGAGTTCGCCTATCCCTGAAACAGGAGGCATCTATGATGATGTTTTCATTATTGCATTATATGAGATGGCTTTGAAACTCAGACAAAGTTCGCTACTTTGTGATCAAAAACTAGATCCACCAGTTTATCATATCCAACAATTTCGGCCTTATCTTTAAGACGTCCTTCCATGCCGCGTCTTTTCACATCCTCGTCAATGGCATAGATTTTTTTGTCCTGGACGGTTTGAGTATCGAGATATACGCCATCTTTGATCAAAACCACGACGGCATCAGCATCCATTTGAGCATAGTGGAGCCCTACAGCCCCTAACATCTTATCCCCCAGTAGATAAAGCATTATGTTCACCTCCTAAAAATCCAGGTTGAAATCATTTTGCTGAAACAACTCAAATGCCCTTTCTCGAGGGATAATAAAAATGTCCAAGGCGAGTTCGTCTTCAGAAATACCCCTTTCGTCCAAGTCTTCCTTGACCACATAAAGTTCCGTTTCCATCTCTTTAAAAGATTCAAAATAGATCAGGGAGTCTGTCCTGTCCACATTCTTCAGACAGTAATATACCCCATCCGATTGGAACAATACTGTCGCAATATTATCATCCATACCGGCACAGGCCCCTACTGCCGCCCGTAAGCCTTCTGTATAAAATACGGTCCCAAAGGGGGTTCTGCACAAATTTATCAAAACCTTTCTGTCTGCCACTGGGAATTTCTCCTTATATCTATGCAGCTCTCTATCTTATGCTAAAGGCTAATGAATGCATCCGCCTCACTGACCATATCGGCCAAATCAGGCAATCCGCTCACTCGAATGCCTTCGATATAATCTTTACCGCGCTCCAGGCCTCTGGCATTCGCACATAATCCACACGTCATAATCTTGGCCATGATACGTTGCCTCCCAGTCTCTCACCTGTAAAGTGCACTTTCCACTTCTTTCCAGATTTTCTTCACAGAACGAGCGCCCTCAGAATCCCCATTGAATTCAATGATGGTGTTACCTTGAACCATGGATTTCGTGAAAAGGGGGTCAAAAGGGATCTGCCCCA
>JACNJD010000243.1 GCA_014382715.1 Candidatus Desulfacyla euxinica
AAGGAATCGGGCTGATCCTGGCATTTGCAGGTATTGTCCTCCTCCTGAGCAAACACTTAGGTGCCCCATCGTTAATCCAAGCCTCCTCTCTGCCTTTACCTTCCTGACCCCGGTATTTGCCACTATTTCAGGCGTTATCTTTATCAACGAGCCGCTAACCCTTACCCTGGTTTTTTCGATGATACTTGTGAGCCTCGGGATCTATGTGGTAAACCTGAAATAGTGTGACTGTTTTTTCACGTAATTAGCGAGTATTCTTTTACTTTAAATATCAAATCTCCGTCCTCGTCTTCTCTCATCATGGTACCTGAGATTTTCACTTCGCACCGGACGTAAGCCAAAAGCTCTTTTCCTTTCTTATTCTGATCGATAAGATATCCATTTCTATCCGGAGTGTCGATAACTATCCCCACCACGTTATCGTTTTTATCCCACGCCACTGGAAAGATAGTGCCGCAAAGTGTGCGTTTCATGCTTCTCTCCACTTTCATTGCAAATATCCCCTTCCATTCAAATGATGTAATGATGGATGCGTTGTTAATTTTTTGTTGCCCTCTGGAGCACAAAATCTACCATACCAGACACCAAACCCGCCCCGCATCTATGCAACCAAGCGCTCGCCAGACAGCCAAAGCGATCTCCCCGGCCTTTTCCGCAACGGCAAGGCTTATCTTTTCCAGGGCATAAGGCTTCTTTATGTATTTTCCAGCCCTTATTTCGTGGTTAGTACGATTTCTGCCTCAAGAATCCGGGAATTATTTTATAGTATCTTTTTTGGTCCCTTCCTTGCCGCAAAATTCAACTTTTGAGACAATGGCCATCCAATATCCAAATCGTTTTTGGATCTTCGCCGTCAGTCTAACTGAGCACGCCCCGACACTATACAAACGATCCATCAGGTTAAGTTCATGCCTTGGTTTATGATATTTCAGATTTCGGTTGAGTCGGGTGGTCAACTTGTCGGCTAACTCAGGAGAGACCGCTACGAAGTTCAATTGATTTTTGTACAGAGCCCCAGGTATGTATTTACCATTTATTTCGACATGCAGGCAATAAACGCCAGTACGGCTGTGCTTCACAATTGGTCCCCCTATCTTTGCCTCTTTAAAAACAAGGGTCTTTCCTTCGTAGTCCTCAGGATAATAGAATAAATTACGGGTAATATCCGCCGCCGCAAGGGATATTAAGGCTTGCACTAAAAGAAACAGGGAGACACAAATCACTGCTTTTTTGATCATTTGGCTCGCCTTTTCCTTTCAAATCATATTCTCTATAACTGTGAGATGGGAGGGTTTTCTTCTTTTGTTAATTTGAGAAAACGACTCTTTTTCCTGCTCCAGCGCGCTCCATTTTAGCTCGCCTATCCGCTTTTCTACAACGTCCTCTGATTCCAAATTTGTCGACCGCTCTCGAAAGTCCATTGGTCTCCCAGATCTTAATTCTCAGTTATCAGCGCCAATCGTTTTACTCAGGACATGGCGTCTAAGACATGGAATACTAGCAGAATGACAATACCTTTGAGTGGGAGCCTGCCACCCAGCCCGGAGCCTCAAGTTCCTCGATGTTTATGGAATGTTTTCCATTTAATGTATGTTTTTCGCTTGGCGAAGAAAAGGGGGAGAAAACTCTCCCCTCATTTGAACATTAAGAGTGCCTGTTTGACTCTCTATTCCCCAATAATTTCGTATGAGGTGACCGTTATGATCTTATCTTCATCAATTTCCTCAACCATTCCCGCCAATTTCACCTTCTTGCCTACGTGTTGCGTCACTTCATCACCTTTCTCACCCTCACCGATATAATAAACCTGATCATTGTCGGTTAAAAGATAATCATCCGTCACTGTTCCCATGATGGTTACGCTGTCTGCCGAAATGGCTGGTCCGGAGAGAAAGGCAATCATAAGCATGGCCAAAAACCCGACAAATAAGAGCTTCTTATTCTTTTTCATTTTCAAATCTCCCTTTTAATCAATAGATTTTTTGTTTTGAAAAAAACGAACTCTATTTTTTTATGATCCTTGAGTTTTGCTTTATAGAATTCCGGGCAGGCATTAAATTTGGTTTTAACCTGTATTCCTTTATTGTCATTATCAGCCTGTTTTTTTCCTTTTTCAGAATGCCACTGACTTCCACCTCTTCCCGGATGAACGCCTTCAATTCTTTTCCCTTCTCATTATTCTCGATAAGGTACTCAACCTCATCATAAGTCGAGACGGCTACGGCAACTACATTCCCTTTTTCATCCCAATCTGCCGGGATTATAATTCCCCTTATTATAACCAGGTTGTTACCTGCTTTTCCTTTTTCATCACCTCCCATTAGTGTCATTTGGTCGCCGGGATGAGTTTCCATGTTATACAAAAAAAGCAATGAGCATGCCAAAATCATAACTTATTGATTTTGCATGGTTTTATAGATTCTTGCGCTGGGCTCGATCAGAATTGCCGGTTCCGATTCCAGAAAAAGGCCGGGGCCTTGTACTGTAAAAACGATGACAGGATGGGTTAATGGTCTGAAATCATAAGGAAAATTAAAACATGAAATCCAGGTTCCTATATATTGATAGATCGGAACATCCAGTTCCGATTAAAAAGGCTTTTGGTGCCAAAATCGCATTTTTCTACAAAATAATCGATGAGAGTTCTAAGGAAGTTGAAATGAGGGGAAGGGTTGGGTGGAGGCGTTAATTTGATAATTTGAACTCCTCTTTTCGGATGCCGTATTTTTTCATTAATTTGTGTAATTGACGAGTCGTGATCCCCGCTGCCTTGGCAGTGTTCTGGATCTTTCCCCTGTTCTGGGCCAACTGTTCTTTCAGGTAATTCCTTTCTATATCTTCTATCCCCTTGCGTCTCACCTCTGCTATAGAAAGTCCAGCGTCAACCGAGACGGTCGCCGATAAGGTTTCGGACTCAAAAAGTTCGCCTGGAAAGCTCTCGGGAGTCAGCACAGAGGATGTTTCCAGAATATAGGCCCGTTCCATCAGATTTTCCATTTCCCGGATATTTCCAGGCCAGGAGTAATCCTTAAAGGCCTCAATAACGCGAGGATGAATATGGTGGATCTCCTTTGTATTGAGCCTGTTCATCTTTTTCAAAAATTCTTCGATAAAATAAGGAATATCTTCTACTCGCCGTCTCAACGGGGGGAGTTCAATGGGAAATACATTCAGTCGATAAAAAAGGTCCTTCCGGAACTGACCATCATCGCACATCTTGTTGAGGTCCCCATTTGTGGCGGCAATAATTCGCACATTGGCCTCGATACTGTTTTCGCCGCCAACCCGTTGAAAAGTCCTGTCCTGAAGGATCTGTAAGAGCTTAATCTGGGCAGATGGCGTGATGGTGCCTATTTCGTCCAAGAAGATCGTTCCCCCGCCGGCAATCTCAAATTTACCGAGCTTTCTCCGAACAGCCCCAGTGAAGGACCCTTTTTCGTGACCGAACAGCTCACTCTCCAACAACGTATCAGGAATTGCTCCGCAGTGTACACTGATAAACTGGGCCTCCCTTCGATTGCTGTGCCTGTGAATCAGATTCGCTAACACGCCTTTCCCTGTCCCTGTTTCACCCGTAAGGAGGACAGTGCTTTTTGTTGGCGCGACAGATCGTATCTTGTCGAAGACCACTTTCATCATAGGGTTGTTCGTCTGTACTATTTCTGACAAATCCGTTTCCCAGAACTGATCCCGAAGGTAATCGACTTCGGACTGGGCGATTAGAGATTCATAAATACTTTCAATAACATATTTCGTTTCATCGGGATTGAGGGGGTAGGTGAGGTAATCGCTCGCCCCGGCCTTCACTGCCTTCACGGCTTCTCTGATCAATTCCTGCGAGGACATGACAATGATTTCAATGGTCGGATACAGATGCCAGAATGGTTGCAAAGCGGCCTTATACCCGTTATCGGGCGATGATTCTCTGAGGATCTCCACATCAATAAAGATGAAATCGTAACGTTCTTTGTGAAGCATCTCAAGGGCGGCATCTTTATCCGCTACATTCTGAACCTTATACTCTGAACGAAAGCAGGAGTAGATACTAAAGAAAACCTCTTGTTCTTTTGAAATAACGAGAATGTATTTCATCTTTTCCCTCAGAAACGCTCAGGCATATCTTACTATAAGATCATGAAATATAAGCACTCACTTCTTTTTGTAAATCCTATCACAAAGTGAAACTCCCATAAAGACTTTTTCCCATGGCGTCGTGGTTCGGGAGCGAGCGGAACAATGGATTCCTGAATCTCAAATATCGGAACCCGGAATTCCTTTTTCCGTTTTTCCTCTATATCTCAACAAGTTAAAGAATATAAAAATAACTCTCCCTGATCAAATTCCTGTTTCCTGGAGAATTATCGGAATTTTGAGTTCTGATGATAATATGCCTGCAATCAAACAAACCTTTAGATATCAACAGGTTATAGTTGTGGCACGGGCGTTGCTCTAACATTATAGCGTAATATTAATAATGGATCAAATAGCATGAGGAGGGATGGAAATGAAGATAAAACCTTTGAGTGATCGGATTCTCGTTATTAGGGTGGAAGAGGAAAAGAAGACAAAAGGAGGAATCCTGATACCTGATACGGCAAAAGAAAAGCCTCAGGAAGGGAAGGTTATTGCTGTGGGACCTGGAAAGATGAATGAAAAGGGTGAACGAATCTCCATGGATGTGGAAAAAGGTGATCGTGTGCTTTTCGGCAAATATCCAGGAAATGAAATCAAGATTGATGGTGTGGAACATTTGATCATGCGAGAAGACGATATTCTCGCTATTCAGGAATAATCACGGAGGCTTAAAATCATGGCTGCTAAAGAGATCAAATACAGCGGAAACGCGAGAGAGAAGATGATGAAAGGGATTGACACCTTGGCCAATGCCGTGAAGTTGACCCTTGGCCCCAAAGGACGAAATGTACTTATCGAGAAGTCGTGGGGATCTCCTAAGTCCACAAAAGATGGAGTAACCGTTGCCAAAGAGATTGAACTGAAGGACAAGTTTGAAAACATGGGCGCCCAGATGGTCAAGGAGGTAGCCTCAAAAACCTCTGACGTGGCCGGAGACGGCACAACCACTGCAACCATTTTGGCTCAGGCTATTTACAGAGAGGGTTCAAAATTAGTGGCGGCAGGTTCTAATCCCATGTCCATTAAGCGGGGGATTGATAAGGCCGTGGACGTGGTGGTTGAGGAACTGAAGAAGCTATCAAGTCCCACCAAGGAAAAAAAGGAGATTGCACAGGTGGGTACCATTTCAGCCAATAATGATTCCGCCATCGGCGGAATCATCGCTGAGGCCATGGAGAAGGTGGGCAAAGAGGGTGTTATTACCGTGGAGGAAGCCAAGAGCATGGAAACAACCCTCGAAATTGTAGAAGGGATGCAGTTTGATCGCGGGTACCTCTCCCCATACTTTGTGACCAATGCGGAAAAGATGGAGGCCCACTTAGAGGAACCTTACATGCTGTTAAACGAAAAGAAGATCAGCAGCATGAAAGACCTGGTTCCCATCCTGGAGCAGATTGCAAAGATGGGCAAATCCCTTCTGATCATAGCAGAAGATGTGGAAGGGGAGGCCTTGGCCACATTAGTGGTCAATAAACTTCGCGGGACATTGCAATGTGTGGCTGTAAAGGCCCCCGGTTTTGGTGACAGGCGTAAGGCCATGTTAGAGGATATGGCTATCCTCACTGGCGGTAGGGTTATCAGCGAGGACTTAGGCCTGAAGCTGGAAAATGTGACCTTGAAAGATCTTGGCACAGCAAAGCGCATCACCGTGGACAAGGACAACACCACTATTGTTGATGGCGGCGGCAGCGGCGAATCCATCCAAGGCCGTGTGAAACAGATCAGGGCCCAGATCGATGAGACGACCAGCGACTATGACAGGGAAAAGCTCCAGGAGCGTTTGGCAAAACTGATCGGTGGAGTGGCAGTGATAAA
>JACNJD010000104.1 GCA_014382715.1 Candidatus Desulfacyla euxinica
TTTTAGCTGATCATGCAGTCAGCGCATCGTTCTTCTTTTCGGTTGGGCCGGATAATATGGGCCGGCATCTGTGGCGATTGATCCGTCCCCGTTTTTTCCTGAAGATGCTGAGGTCAAGTGCTGCAAGCCTTTACGGGTGGGACATCCTGCTCCGTGGTACTTTTTGGCCGGGACCTGTCATCGGGCAAAAATTAGGCCATATCATACGCTCTGTCTCGGATACCGGGCATGAAGTGGGGTTGCACGCCTGGGATCATCACGGGTGGCAGGCAAATGTTGAGAGAATGAAGGGTGATGCAATATATCGATCCCTGAACAGGGGGGTTGCCCTTCTCACTGGTATCCTCGGCCGCCAGCCTACCTGTTCAGCGGTTCCTGCCTGGAAATGCAAAGACCGTGTCCTCTTGGAAAAGGCCAGATTCCCTTTTAATTATAACAGTGACTGCAGAGGTGAAGAGATCTTCTACCCTCTCGTCCGGGGGAAGGCGCTTCCTCAACCTCAGATCCCGGTTACCCTGCCAACATACGACGAGGTAATCGGGTATAATGGTATATCAGATGCCAATTATAATGATTACATGCTTTCTCTCATAAGACCTGGCAAGCTCAATGTCCTGACCATACACGCTGAAGCAGAAGGGATTATTTGCCTTGAGATGTTTGATCGGTTTCTGCAAATGGCACGGTCCATGGGGGCAGACTTTGTCCCTCTTAAATCTCTGCTCAGTACTTCTCAGGGAATTGGCCTCTCTACAATTGCTGCTAAGGAAATTCCAGGCCGCGATGGATGGATTTCCTGTCAGGAAGTGGACAAATAAATTTATTTTTCTCAGATATTAATCTCTCAGATTCATCCGGACAGGTACTTGCCCATTTTACTCCTATCGATTCGCGTTGATCATCAAATAAATTCCCAGGAAAAAAAACACGCTGTTTGCGAGCCAGGCTGAAAAAACAGGCGGTAGAATCCCTGCAAAACCTAAGGTCCTGGAAAGCCCCAAAATGAGGAGATATGCAAAGCAGAGTACGATACCGAGGGAAACAGCCACAGGCGTGCTCATTTCCTTTTTCCACAGGGCAACCGGAACCCCGATAAGCGCCATAATCAGGATGACAAAGGGAAAGGCGATCTTTATGTTTATGTCGACAAAATACTTGGTGGCATCATAACCTTCTGCCCTGAGTCTTTCAGCAAACCGTTTTAGCTGCTGATAACCCATTTCTTCCGGCTCTTTCTCTTCTCTCACAAAGTCCTCCGGTCTTTCGGGAAGCCTTAATTCAAGCTGCTGGAACCTGTTCATATTATAGCCCCCGTCCTCCTCGAGATCTTGAGTAATACCGTTCCTGATCTGCCATACTCCATCCTTCCAAATTCCTGATCGCGCGTCTATTCTCCTGATCAATCGGAAAGAAGAATCAAAGAAATAGAAAGTAGGTTCCAACATAATCATTTTATCGTGATCGAATTGCTTTATCCAATAGATGGAGTTGTTTCCCTTGTGCCAGATATGGTTTTGTCCGTGAAAACGGCCTGGTTTCTCCTTTTTGACATCTATTCTCCATATATCATTAGCCTTGGAACTGGTAAGAGGGACAATGGCCTCTGAAAAGAGAAACAGGGCAAAGGACAGGAACAGTGCTGTGATGATGACCGGCTGCGATATCTTCCAGATGTTAGCTCCGCACGCTTTCAGGGACGTGATTTCGTTGTTTTTTTTCATCAAACTAAACATGATAATAATAGTAGTGAGTGTGGCTGCGGGCAACATCTGAACAGCTATGGAGGGAATCTTGTAGGCAAAATAAGAAAACATTACGCTTTTGGGCGAGTTGGCCTTTATAAAATCATCAACCCCGCTGGCAAAATCGATCATCAGATAGATTGCTATAAAAATAATCAGGCATATGATCAGAAGTTTAAAAAACTCCCTGATGAGATATTTCGCCAAAACACTCATTTTCTTAGAACCTCTGTCTGTAAGTGAGCTAAAGTGACTAAAGTGAACTAAAATTTACCTCGTTAAATGTTTACCCTATGAAATACGAAGCTTATTTCTCTCGGGCCAAGCCCTATCTAACCGGGGTGCCCAAAAGTCTGGCAATGGCGGGCAGGCTTTGTGAAAACAATGCATTATTAAATGTTACGAAGTTCCTCAATTTTAGGCACTTCACCTACTCCCGGGTGAATCCAGGCTCCGCGGCAACAGGAGCAAGGGAGGTGGTGTTACGGCCTTGTCCGGCCAGGGCGCCAGTCCTGTGAGTTTGAAAAATTCCTCGTTGCCTATCATAACATTGGTGCTGTTTGCTGCCACCGGGCGAAATATGCCCCACCGATTGACCTTTGGCCAGTCACCTGGTCTTATATTTACGAGGAGGGGTCCCTCTCTCCCAAGACGTTTGAGGCTCTCTTCCCCTTTAAGAAAAAATTCCTTATGATCCCCTATGGTACTCCCGAACTTCAGCTCACCAGTGTTATCTACCAGGATTGTCCGTCGGTGTGTATAGAAACTCAATCCCTGGTCGTAGTTTCGCCATTCTACTACTTTTATCTGTGCCGGTAGTGTGCCGGGCATGGCCTTTATGAAACCGCCTACCTTTCTGTATTTGGCCACGGTCGGAACGATCATAACCATGGCAGGCAAAAGCACGACCAGGACAAGACCCGTGGCAGCCGGAATTAACTTCCGTTTAAAGGCGGCAATGCCTAACATTACGCTTCCAAACAACAGCGCAATTTGGGCGGCTCTGACAGGCCAGACCAATGCACCTGCAGGGAGCATATCCTGACTTTGGGCATAGTAGTAGACGATTGGTATGGGGATTAGGAGGAGTGCCGCAGTAAGACCGGCACACCAGCGGGCCGAAGACCTTGTTAGCCCTCCGTTGGTAAGGTACGATGCGATCAGCAGGGCCATTGCCGGATAGCCCGGCAGGATGTATGGAACGAGTTTGCTCCGGCTGAGACTGAACAGCCCCACAACAGCGAGGACCCAGATGACCAGGAACAAAACTCCTTCGGATTCATTGGCTTTCTTATCCCCGTTTGTGGGGAGCTTAATGGCTTTTATAGCGCGCTTGAGCGCATTTATGATGGCAGGGAAAAAGAGGGCGGTCCAGAACAGCATACCAAAGGGAAAGATGACCAGGAAATACCAGACCGGTCTTGAGTGTTCTTCACTTACGAGACGACCGAAATGCTGTACTACAAAGTAGAAATGAGCAAATTCAGGGTTGCGGGAGCTCACTGCGAGATGCCAGGGGAGCACAATGAGGGCGAAGATCAACAGCCCGGGAAGCCATGCCATAGCTCGAAGTGTCCTGAAGTCTCGTCTTACGATTATAAAGGCGAAGATAATCAATCCTGTTAGGGCAATGGCGGCAATCCCCTTGGTCATGCAGGCAAGGCCCATGCACGCCCAGGCTCCGCAAAACCAGATCCGCTTCATATGCCCTGCCGGTGCAGCATACCCTAACCACCAGGCCCCCCAGGTGGCGGTGAGGAAGAGGCTAAAGAGGCCGTCGATTATCGGCAAACGGGCGAGTATCAAAGGAACCAGGCTGGTAAGGTACACCCAACCGGCCATCACACCGGTCCGTGTCCCGAAAAAACGCTTTCCCAATACCATTATTAAGAGAATTGTCAGGAATCCTGCCAGGGCGGGCACAATACGGACGGCCCATTCCTCTTGCCCGAATAAAGCCATTGAGCCGGCTACGGACCAGTAAAAGAGGGGGGGTTTTTCAAAGTATTTTACATAATTGAGGCGGGGGGTGATGAAATCTCCGCTCTCGAGCATTTCACGAGGGATTTCCGCGTAGCGCCCTTCATCGGGGTCCAGCAGAGGGTATCCGCTCAGACCTGCAAAATAGATGACTGCCGCTAATGCCAGGACAAGAATCATGCTGACTTTGGATGAGCGCTCTCCTTCGGCTTGTGATCTATTTCTTGACAAGTTGAATAATCTCCTTTGATGTGTACTCTGCCACATCTGCTAATCCGTCGAGGGGCATAAAAGACAAGGCATTGGTACAAAAAAGAGCTGCGACAGATGCGGGGAAGTCTTCGTCAGGCAAATAGAAGATGTAGTAAAGGGGAATTTTAGGAAGAGGGTAGAGGATAAAGGAGAAGTCACCATCATGGCCATCCTCTCCGTCAAAAACTGCTTTGATCTCCTTTTCCCTTTCTTTAATCAGGGGGACATAGGGGATAAGCGTCCTCTCGCTGTTGGCGCTGAAGGCGCCTTGATAGGGCATGCTTCCTGAAAAATCCTTGAATGATTTAAAAGGTTCAAGCTGAAGCTGCTCCGGGTTGGCATGGAGCGCATAAAGGGAAACTATCAGACCTTTTAGATCAATACCCTCACTGCGCGATAAAGTCACTTTTTTATGATCAATAGAGCAATCCTGCCCAAAGGCACGTAATATGAGAGACTCTCCACTTCTTTCTGCCCCAAGAGATCTGTGTAGATCGGGAGGGGGGTTAGAAAAAATCTTTGAAAGATTTCCCATTATGATCTTCTCATAATTTGTGGTCACGAGAATTGCCTCCTCAGTATATAATTTACCACAGATTTTTTATTGTATGATAAAGAACCTTCTGGCACTCGAAGACGACCTCATTGAGATACTTGTCCCTTGTCCACCAGTTATCTGCCTTAAGATCAGAATAGTGGGAAGGGGAGATCATGATCTCCAATTTTTCCCCATCAAAGACCTTCTCAAAAATTAAATAAGCACGTCTGGCACGGGCCGGGGATGTCACAATGATCATGGACCTGAACCCACCTCCCATGATCACTTCCCTGACCTCTTCCGCCTCTTCCTGGATGCTGTCCACAGCAATGTTACCCATCATAAAGGCAGATTCTGGAACTTTCAGGCTCTTCAATGTCGTAATAAAAAGTTCGCTCTCCTCGGGGTAAAGGCCTCCTTGCCTCTTAAGAATCTCAATACCAGCGGGAGGGGTTTCTTGGGGTATAAAGATACGGGGGGCCAAACCTCTCTTATAAAGCTCGGCAGCCATCAGACTCTGTTCAAGAGGGCTGCCCGGTGTGCATACGATCAGATCTGCCTTTGTCAGGGGATGCTCAAGAATCAGATAGTTTCCGAGAGCGGTCAAAAGAGGCACACGGTAATAAGAGATAACCATATAGCCGATAAATAAGATAAAAATAAACCATTTTACAATGCTCTGGCCTTTAAATCGTCTTGATTCGGGCTCTATTGGCCGACCGTCCTGAAACTCTGTCTCCCGTTTCTCATTAAAATCGTCCGTCCGGGTCTGTTCTTTTGCAACCTGGGGCCCTATCCATTCAGAAAGGAGGGAGGCATCGTCCTTATTGTCCCCGTCCTTCTTCATCTTAAGGCCTGACAATGAAACCTTCATTTTGCACCTCTGAAAATTTGAGATATGTCCAATGCCTTTATTAAATCATAGCAGATTTGGCCCATTTAGCCAATGAAATACCGAAGGGGCTGTTTTTGTGGCGATGGAAAGGGCAGTGAGAATATGAAATCGAAAACCCACATAAAGTATTCTTGTTTTTGCAGGAACCGGGGTCGAAAAATTTCATTGACTGAAAAACACAATTTTGGTAAAAATATATCTTTTAGGGATTCTATTGTAGATAGGACGGGTAGAGTCCCGCTGTAAGCGGGATTAACCACTTGGTCATGTACAAAAAATGTTCCTCGGTAGTCCCGCCATGAGGCGGGATTGGTAGAGTCCCGCTGTAAGCGGGATTAACCACTTAGTCACAAAAAATGTTCCTCGGTAGTCCCGCCTGGGCGGGACTGGTAGAGTCCCGCTGTAAGCGGGATTAACCACGTAGTCGCAAACATTGTTCCTCGGTAGCTCAGCTGGTAGAGCGGGTGGCTGTTAACCACCTTGTCGGCGGTTCGAGTCCGTCCCGGGGAGCCA
>JACNJD010000103.1 GCA_014382715.1 Candidatus Desulfacyla euxinica
TACGGAATCGGCTACCTTTCAGGGGTAGAATTAAACATCTCTTTTTCACATCCCCCATATAAGGACGGCAAGCCGGTATCACTCGATCTATTAGGTTATCAATATAATATCCACGACCCGCCGCTTACCCGAAAAATAAGAAAGCTGAAGGAGCACCGCCGACTTCGTGCTGAAGAAATCCTTGAAAAGATAAACAGGGAACTCAGGATCGAACATATAGATCCATTCACTCATAAAGACCTGGAGACCATAGAAGAAACCGTTGACGGCGCCTTTGGAAGACCGCATATTGCCAACTATATGGTAAAAAAAGGGATGGTTGATACCAGACAGGAGGCTTTTGACAGGTACTTAGTAAAGTGCAATGTGCCCAAGATGCCCCTTTCCCTTCAAGAAGCTTCAACCCTGATCCGGGGGGCAGGGGGGAAATTGATGCTGGCCCACGCCAATGACCCCAACGGAACTTCCTTGGCCTCCCTGACTGTATCTGCTGAGGAGCAATGCCGCATCATCAAAGAAACCATGCTTCCTTTCTTAGACGGAATAGAGTGCTGGCATCCAAGGCATACCCCTGAGACTGTTTCGGCCTATCTCGCCTTTGTTAAGAAGGAAGGGCTGATGGTAACGGGTGGGTCTGACTGCCATCAGGACCCCGTTATCATGGGCACAGTTAATGTGCCTTCATATGTAGCGGAACAGTTTAATCTCAAAGAAGACAAAAACAAGCAATGAGCGATATGCTTGGCTCCCTCAAAAAAAGGATCCTGGCCGCCAGGGGAAAACTCCCGGTCGATCTTGTCCTGAAAGGGGCAAGGGTCGTAAACCTGTTTTCCGGGAGAATTCAGGAAACGGATGTAGCGGTTTATGATGGCCTCATCGTTGGTGTTGGCCTTGAGTATCACGGGAAGGAAGAAGTCGACGTGAGCGGCAAATGGATCGCCCCAGGGCTAATTGACGGGCATTTGCACATAGAGAGCAGCATGCTCACCCCTTCTAACATAGCTGCAGCACTTGTTGTGCATGGAACCACCGCTATCGTGGCTGACCCCCATGAAATCGCCAATGTTCTGGGTCTTGACGGGATCAATTATATGTTGGAAGATAGCTGTTTTCTCCCGTTTGACATATTTTTCACGGCCCCTTCCTGTGTTCCGGCAACTCATTTGGAAACGTCGGGCGCAACCTTGCAGGCATCAGATCTAAAAGGACTTCTGGATGAACCGCGTGTTCTGGGTCTGGCGGAGATGATGAATTTCCCCGGTGTCCTTATGGGAGACGATCAGGCCCTTGAGAAAATTATTCTCTTCCGGAACCACGTGCTCGATGGCCACTGCCCCATGTTAAGCGGGTATGATCTTCAGGCATACCTTAGCGTCGGAATCGGTTCAGATCATGAGTCAACCGATCGCAGAGAAGCGCTCGAAAAAATGGAAAACGGGATGATGCTTATGATCCGTGAAGGAACATCTGCAAAAAATCTTGATGAGTTGGTTCCACTGGTTACTGACAAGAATTCTGATCGTTTCTGTTTCGTTTCTGACGATCTTCATGCTGAGGATATCCGGGAGAGGGGTCATCTCGATTTTGTTGTTAAAAAAGCAGTTCAGTCAGGGCTCGACCCTGTTACGGCAATCCGGCTAAGTACCCTTAACCCTGCCCAGTACTTTGGTCTCAGAGGGAGGGGCGCCATTGCCCCGGGTTATCGGGCGGATATTGTGGTTCTGGACGATCTAAATGATTTTGATGTCAGCTCTGTATATAAGGACGGCAGGTTAGTCGTGAAAAATGGGGAGCTGATTGACTTTCTCAAAAATCCGGCAGATTCTCTCCCTTGCAAACATGAGCCGTTAAACATTGCTCAGTTGAGACCTGAGGATTTTCGTATTCCTCATCCGGGGGGAAGGGCACGGGTGATAGAGTTAGTGCCCGGACAGATCATAACCCGTATACGTTATGAAGAGGTGGAATCAATAGACGGATTTGTAAAGACAGACGTTGAAACTGACCTGCTAAAGCTCTCAGTTGTAGAGAGACACAGGGGCAGCGGCAATATCGGACTTGGCATGGTCAAGGGTTTTGGATTTATTCAGGGCGCAATTGCCTCATCCGTGGCCCATGATTCTCATAACGTGATCGTTGCCGGGGTCAATGACGAAGAGCTCTGCAGGGCGGTCGAGGTGGTCAGAGATATGGGAGGTGGGCTTGCTGTGGTGCGGGGAAGAGATACTCTCGCAAAGGTGCCTCTCGAGATAGGAGGTCTTATGTCTACCCAACCCCTGGGACCTCTTGTAAAATCCATAGCAGCCGTTAAAGAAGCCGCTATAGGGCTTGGATGTCAATTAGATGAACCATTTATGGCACTCTCTTTCTTAGCACTTCCTGTAATCCCGGAATTGAAGCTGACCGACAGGGGATTGGTCGATGTAAATCGCTTTGAAATTGTACCGCTTTTTGTAGACGAGTAGTGGTACGCCTTCGGCGTCGTGGTTTAAAACAAATGAGCTTCATTCACTGACTTTAGATCACTTTAGTCACTTTTAACTTGAGAGTACTCCTATGTCTTCTTCATCAGTTGGAATAATCTATAAACATCATCACGAACCGGCAAGGACAGAAGCAGAGAAACTCGGTGAGTGGTTCAGAAAAAAGGGTATCGCTGTTTTTTCAGAGGAGATGTATGCTGAGGGGTCCGCAAACGGGTCTTATAATGAGTCATCAATCATTCCAAAGGATGTCGACTGGGTCATTGTCTTAGGGGGAGACGGAACTCTACTGGGAGCAGCGCGCCGCATTGGCCGGTATGGTGTTCCCATTTTAGGGGTCAACTTAGGGGGCTTGGGTTTCTTGACCTGCATCCCGTTGAACCGGATCTATCCAGTCGTTGAGACAATGATCAATGGCGGTCTCGACGTGGAAAACAGGGTGATGCTCGAAACCAGGGTCATACGGGATAAAGAAGAGGTGATCCGCTTTCAGGTACTCAACGATGTGGTGATAAACAAGAGCACCCTGGCCAGAATCATAGACCTTGATGTCACCATTGACGATGAGGTTCTTACTACTTTCAGGGCCGATGGTCTTATCATATCCACCCCCACAGGTTCGACTGCCTACAATTTATCGGCCGGCGGTCCGATACTGTACCCAACCATAGAGAGTCTTATCCTGACGCCCATCTGTCCCTTTACACTGACTAATCGCCCGATCATTGTTCCGGATAGCGCTGTTATCAAAATAAGGATGGGGAAAGAAAGTGAAGGAACCGTTATCTTGACGTTTGATGGGCAAGTAGGATTCGATCTTCATCACGATGATATGGTGCACATTAATAAATCAAGAGAAAAAATCAACCTGTTCAGACCTCCTGATCATAGCTATTTCAATATTCTCAGGACCAAACTCATGTGGGGTGGAGCGACACAGAGGATTAAGGATTGATGATAGGCAATCAACAATCATCAATCCAGCCCTGGGTGTTTCATGTAGATCGCAGGGAAATCAGTTATCTGAGATTTACTCTTGAATCCTATGACGGGATGGCCGCAGTTACAACCTTAGACCCCTATACTGCATTAATTGAGGTATCGATTGCGCCTGGATGTGAAGAGATAGTCTTTGAACTGTTAGACTCGCTAAAAAATGAAGAAGGACTGAGAATAGAGAAAGTGTCTGAAACTTGAAGTGAGCTAAAGTGCCTAGTGTCGTGTCATGTATCAAGTGTTTAATCCGCCAGAGGCGGACAAGGGTTTTATTCCCCGCCCCTTGGGGCGTTCAATGCTTTTGATGATACTCGCTGCTTGCGGCAGGGTAGTTCATTGTGAAGGAAAGCAGTACACCACCAATGTCATTCCCGCGAACGCGGGAATGACGGGCATCTTTACGACATTACATCCATGACATGACACTAGAAATTAGAAATAAGGAATTATATCCTTTTTAATTATGATAAAAGATGAACGTCGAATATCAAACATCGAACGTTCAGGCAAGTGAAGGGTCCGACATCGAATGAAAAAAATATCAACTTTAGGCACTTCAAACTTTAGTCACTTTAGGCACTTCTATATTAAGACCATGGGCTGCCAGATGAATGATTATGACTCTGATTATCTGGCTCAATTTTTGGTCAATAACGGTTTCTCTCCGGTAAACACTCCGGAAAATGCTGACCTCATACTCATTAATACCTGCGCCGTGAGGGCCAAACCTGAACAGAAAGCATATAGTTTCCTTGGCCGTATGTCTTCCATCAAAAAGGGGAACCCGGACCTGACCATTGGCATGGTTGGATGCCTCGCCCAGTTGAAAGGCCCCGAGTTACTGAAAAGATTTCCTCAGCTTGACCTCGTTATTGGGCCAAGGGAATTGGGCCGGTTCAAAAAGATACTCGAAAAGATCGACAGAAATTCAGGAAAAATCGTAGCTACCCGTCTGGATCTGGCACCCCCCCAACCAGTTCCATGCAAAGGATATTTCCACAAAAGGATTACAAATCACGTCTCAATTATGGAGGGGTGTAATAACTTTTGCAGTTATTGTATTGTTCCCTATGTCAGGGGACGGGAGATTTCCCGGTCTCCGGATGAGATTGTAGCAGAGGCAAAGAATTTGCTTTCAGAAGGGATAAGAGAGATAACCTTACTCGGTCAAAATGTGAATTCCTACCTCTGGGAGGGGAAAAAATCAAAATGGGGTTTCCCGGCACTCCTGAATGAGCTGAGCAGGCTGAATGGGCTTTTGAGACTCCGCTTTACAACATCACACCCAAAGGACCTCTCCGATGATCTCATTCACTCTTTTTGCCACATTAAGAATCTCTGTCATCATATTCACCTTCCATTTCAGGCAGGGTCAAACCGGATACTTAAACTCATGAAACGGGGATATACTCGGGAAAACTACTTAGAGCTAATTGACAAATTGAGAAAAATGATTCCAGATATCGCCATAACAAGCGATGTTATGGTAGGTTTCCCAGGCGAATCAGATGAAGATTTCGAACTGACTATGGATCTTGTCAGGCGTGTGGAGTTTGACTCGCTTTTTTCCTTTAAATATTCCGATAGAAAAGGTACAGTCGCAGAGAAGATGGATGGCAAGATCGACAAAACGGTGAAGTCGTCGCGTTTGAACATCCTGCAAGACCTCCAAAAAAAGATAACACTCAAAAAGAACAAAGCCCTTGAGGGTATACAATTAGAGGTGCTGGTTGAAGGCCCGAGTAAGAGGGTAGGGCAGCTAACCGGACGGACAGCGTCACACAAGGTGGTCAATTTTAACAGCAATAACAGCAGAATAGGAAGGTTATGTACAGTAACCATTAAACATTCCTTTCTCAACTCGCTCCGAGGTGAAGTTGTAGAATAGGTTTCTATTCTTGATGAATTCATGGGAAATGGAAATCATCATTCTCGAAAATTTGTATTGATTTGGAAATGGAAATAGAAGACATCAATTATGGTGATGAGTTTGTCCTTGTGGCGGATGACGAAGAATCGGTAAGAGAACCGGTTGTTGCCATGCTAGAGCAGCTTGGTTTCAAGGTTGATTCCGCAGCTAACAGTGAAGAAGCCTTGGAGATGCTTACGAAAAAACCTTATACTTTTTTGCTTACAGATATTCGTATGCCTGGAATTGACGGACTCGAACTGATCAAACGATCCAAAAAAAGCCATCCTGAAATCTGTGCAATTGCAATGACTGCGTATTCTCGGGAGTATAACTACGTTGAAGTGATCAATACTGGAGCCACGGATTTTGTCAACAAGCCATTTGTTATTGAAGAGTTGGAGGCAAAGATAAAGAGGGCCATAATCGAGAGAAATATACGACAAGAACTGCAAAAATTATCTATCACGGATTCGTTGACCGGTCTTTATAATCAGAGGCATTTCTATGCGCGTCTCAACGAGG
>JACNJD010000101.1 GCA_014382715.1 Candidatus Desulfacyla euxinica
GTTTCAGGCTTGGTTGGAGAGTCGGAGATCGGAAGTCTGAGATCGGAGATCAGGGGTCGGAGGTCAGGGAAGGGATGATTAGGATGATTGGATGGTTGGAAGAATGAGAGGAGGAGACAAGCTACTCCAGTCTGCAATTTATTCGTTATCTGTTGGCGGTTGTTTTTGACAGGACTTCAAGACGGTATTTGGTTCTTTGGAAGAAAATAGGCGCAGAAAGAATGAAGAGAAATTTGGCTCTTGGCAAGACTTGCCGGATGGGGGTCGGGTCTATTTTTATGAGGTACAAGGGCACCATGGCTGGACAGCAAGGTATCTAAAGGAAGTGGACGCATCTGAACTTACGTTGCGTTTTTGGCAAGAGATCTATGACAATTTTGGCCATTTAGACGAGGTTCATGAGAAATATCCAGTTGATAGGGGGCATGAAAAAGTTGAGGGAGGTGAGCAGAAATGAGGATTGCAAACCAAGATGTTGTTTGTAAACTAACAGATTATCTGAAGCATCGTGTCCTTCTCCCTGAGTTGGTCGATTGGGCTGAGCAAGCGATGATGGACGGAGATTTTGTAGGAAAGGACTGGGAAAAAGTCAGGGATATTGTGGCTCGCATAGGACTGGCTGACGTTCGTGCGTTTGGATTGACATGGGAAGATTGCGAGCAATCGTTGATGAAACTTGGGTATCGGACGGAAGTGCTGATTTCCCAAGCTTCGGTTCAAAATTGAAGAGATGTATTGCGCATGGGGCAGGGCGCAGGGCGCAAAGGGCGGAAGACAGCGGACGGAAAAGGGATGGATGGCTTCGCTGGATGATTAGGATGATTCGCTTCGCGAGGGATGGTTGGATGGAAGGGACGGAAATCGGATGTCGGACGTCAGAGGTCAGGGAAAGAAGGGATGATGTTGTCTACTTTGTTGGACCTTTCATACGTCGGGAGTTTACTCACAGTGGTCCGGGTCGATATCCAGAATTAGGGCAATTGACTTCTTTATAAGGTCGATTCCGTCGTCTGAGATGTTTCCGATTTTTTCCACAAATCTTTTATGGCTTATAGCCCTAACCTGAAAACAGTCGACTGCTGATTTTTTCTGTAGCCCATTATTTGGGTTAGGTTCCAAAGAAATAAAAAACGGGTTTTTGTCCCAATGCGGGCTCCAAGCAGTAACGGGTACAACAATGGCAAGCCTAAGATGCTTCTCATGACCACCGTTTACGACAATTACCGGTCGTCTTTTCTTGATTTCGTCCCCAATGGCCGGGTCAAGATTTACCCAATAGATCTCACCCGTTTTCAAAGTCTTCCTCTTCTATCGATTCAAAAATGTTATCATACGTCACTCTGCCGATCATCTCCATAGCCGCCTTCCTTTTCCGTTCCCGGAGCCTTTTGCGGTCTTCTTCCACTTTAGAGTGGACAGCCTTTCGCATATACTCGCTCAGGCTTTTGTAATGCAACTCCTTATAGACCTGCTTGATGAAATCGTAATTTTTTTTGTCAATCTGAATCTTGGTTGGGATTAGCATGTTACCCTCCAGAGACCTTTACGAAACGCCCCATTTCGCCCAATCTCTACGTTGCGTTCGGGTTTTAATCCTCGAAATATTCAATATATTCCTGTGGTTGAAATCCTCATGCGCCTTGATCTTGAACGAAATTGAGCATTTTTCAAAAGTCTCAATTTTTCATTTAAAGTCCCATAATATAGCCCCAATGTCAAGGGTATAATTTTAGGGACATTTTAGGGGTATATAAATTCTACCAAAAAGGACACATTGTTTAGACTGGAGATTGATGACGGAGGACGGAGGGCACCCCAGTGAAATACGCTATGCTCGTCACGGGCGTGTCCCAGTTAAACAGGAAAAAGGGTTTAACGGGATAAAAATTTCACGGGGCAGGGAGTAAAGAAAAGGGATGACTGGATGGAGAAAAAAGGGGTCTCGCGCCCCAGTACGATCTCCCGGACCTACGGGGTAAACAAAGACGCCAAGGCGCAAAGGGTGGAAATTATAATTGGGGATGAATGGATGTACTAGGATGGATGGATGAGTTCCTTCGGAACGGATGATCCTTGCGGGATGGGATGGAATTCCTTCGGGATGGATGAAGGGACGAATGAAAAGAGACGGAGGGTAGAAAAGGTATGAACGGAAAAGAGAGAGGATGGAGCCAATCCAGTTATCCTGTCTAAAGATTTTTAACAGAAAGATGCAAAGGAAGAACCGGTGAAAAATCCTTTTATATACGGTGAAACGGTAAGCGGTGATAATTTTTGCGACCGTGCCCTGGAAATGGAAGAGCTGGTCACAGACATTAAAAACAGTCAGAATGTTATAATATTGTCTCCAAGAAGATATGGGAAGACCTCGCTTATAAAACAGGTGCTGCGTAAAGTAGAGGCGCAAGGAATCCTTACCTTTTATGTAGACCTGTATCCGGCTATTAATAAAGGAAAATTTATTGAGATATATGCCGGAGCCATATCAGCAGGGATCCCTGGTGGCGTTCGTAAGGTTGTAAAAAGAATAAAGGAGTATCTTCCAAGGATTATCCCAAAAGTTCTGATGGATGATCAGTCTTTTCATCTTGAGTTTGAATTTGACCGAACCGGCAGTATTTCACCGAACATCGACGACCTGTTGTGTGCTGTTGATAAAGAGGCAGACCGTCAGAATAAATCTGCCGTTGTTGTCTTTGATGAATTTCAGGAAATCGCAAATTTCGATGATGATGAAATCGAAAGAAAGATGAGATCCGTATTTCAGAATCACAGAAATGTTTCATATATATTTATGGGAAGTAAGACACATTTGATGCGGGATATATTTAACAACCCCAACCGACCTTTTTATAAAAGTGGAAAACACTTTCCATTGGGCAAAATTGACCATAAAGAACTGAGCTTTTTTGCAAAAAAGAAATTTTCAGGCCAGAATATTGTGATTGGTAATAATGAATTGAACAGAGTATTGGATAGTACAGAATGTCATCCCTATTATTTCCAGATGCTGTGCAATGTTTTATGGGAATTATGTATGGATAGCAGGGTGATTACGAAAGATGATATACGTAAGGCTCTTGATATCCTTATTTCAAGAGAATCAAGCGTTTATATTGCCATGTGGGAGGAGCTGACCATCAAGCAAAAAAACCTTATGGTTGCTCTGGCAAAGGAAGAATCCCCTGAAGTATTCAGTAAAAAGTTTCTTGAAACATACGGACTTGGCCTTTCTTCATCCATCCAGAAAGCCCTTAAAAAATTGTTGAAAAAGGAACTTATTCAACAAGAAAACGGCAGTTATAGAGTTTATGATCTGTTTTTTAAAAAATGGATCAGGCGCACTTGGTAGCCGATGATGTTCAATTACGCCATTGGCGTTACGCCGGAAGCGTAATTGGCAATCTGTTCAGAGATTAATGGCCACAAGAAGGCGCACCAGTACCATCTTCCGGAGTTACGGGGTAAACAAGAGGCCCAAAGATAAAAATGGTTTCACACACAGAACACAGGGTACACAGAGAAGGCTAAAAACATTGGAGATTAAGGCTCTTCTCCAAAAGAGTTGGGGTCATTTAAAATGAATAAAAAGTTGGTCCCTGATGGTTGCGATTGAAAATATATATTTTAGCCGCAGACATACACAGACATACGCAGACAATAATGACTTTTTGCCTGTGCGACTTGCCCAGGCAAAAGCTTCACATGCCTTTCAGACATAAGCGTAATAATTATCGCGAAGCGATTGACTGTTTTTGCCTCCGCAAGTCGCGGAGGCAAAAGGTCTGTGCCCGTCTGTGTGTGTCGAGCGATCAAAGTGAGCGGGCGGTGAGAAGATCAGAGGTCGGGGGTTAGGAAAGGAGAAAGACTGGATGGATGATTTAAACAGGCAGGCGGGGGATGATCAGATAGGGGTGATTACCCTGATGCGGCTGATGTGGAAGTGGAAAATTGTGATTTTGGCAGGTATTCTGGTGTGTGCCTTAGTGGCATTTGTGATAAGCATCTCGATTCCTCATGTTTATGAAATGGATATGTTGGTTGAGAATGTGCAAATCGGTACGAATAAGGTGGGGGAGAAGGTTTATTTGGGGGATTTGCAGAATATAGGCAAACAGATAAGCGCCGGGGCTTTTAGCCAGGATATTTTGGGCAATCTCAGGGAACAATACAAGGAAGCGTTACCAAAAAGAATTCCTTTTAGAGTATCTTTGGAAAACAATAACCAATTTGCAAAAATTGCCTATGAAGCTGTAGATGTGGAAATGGGGAAAGAAATTCTCTCACAACTGTTTAAACGGATGCATGAGACGGCTTTGGTGAGGGTAGCGCATTGGAAAAAAGAGATTGATGTTGGTCTGTTTCTGTCCCTGTTTCTGTCTGTCTTCTTGGAGTATGTGTATAAGAAAGATGAAAAACGAAGGTCTGTAGTTTGAGTAGCGGATTGAATCGGATGGGGAAAAGTCCTCAATTCTTTTGTCTCACACAGAGGCACAGAGATCACAGAGATGGGCTTCTGCGAAAAAATAATTGGAGTAGATCAAAATGATTTAGATGTAGATGATGGGGAGGTAGCGCAGTGCCGGAATCTGGCATTTTATCAATCAAATCTTAATCATATCTTGAAAATTTCAACCCAGGTTGCTGGTGAGATTACCGAGCATTGCGGTTTTGGGTTTTTGATGAGCAACTGATCGCCAGTGACCAGAACGGCGCTCGGCTCGGATGCCAAGAGCGACCAGAGGTGGGTATCCCCAGGGTCGGGAGATGGATTTGACTTGTCCAGCGAAGGCTCTCGCCAAACGGCATTGGCGGCAATTTCAGATAAAATCTGGTCAATTTCCTGCCCATTTAGGCCATGGGCTCTGGAAAGCTTGGGCCTCAGCAAAACCTCCCTGTACCCGCGCAGCAACTCGGGAGAGAGAAGGTAAGCGACGCTGCCTTTCAGCATGGCATTTACTATTTTGACGGTTGGGCTGCAGGGCTCAGCGGTTATGAGCCCGGCTATCAACACATTGGTGTCAATGATAAATATGTGGGACCTCATTGGGCTCGATGGGAACGGGTTTCTTCCACGACCAGGCCAGTTGCCTCTTCTTCAGTATACCGTGCATGGGAACGCGCTTTTTCCACGAGCTGCCGAGCGCTTTCCATAGATCTGATGCCGTAAAGATGTAGGCTTTTCTCAATGATTTGGCCAATGCTTCGTCCTTGTCGGGCCGCAGTCTCTTTGACCGCACGGTGCAAATCATCGTCAAGCGAAATGGTCAATCGGCTCATGTTTGCCTCCAAGTTTGAGTAATGCTTAAATACATATTAGCACCAAAACACCAAAGGTCAAGATGTTTGTTCAATTTTCTGAAATGCAAAGGGCCCTGGTGAAATAGTGTGAAGATCGTTGTGGGTTCTGCTGCTATTTTTATCTCGCGCAGAGGCACACAGAGATCACAGAGATGATTTTAACAAGAAACGTTTGTGGTCTGAGGGGTCTTTCAGAGGAAAAATTGAAGTGCATTTTGTGTTCCGCGCTATTTTTACAAGACGTGATGAGTAAGGAACTTCGTGACATTTTATAAGGATTGTTTTCACACTGACCATGTCTTGATTAACTGTCTTCCGGAAGTGTAAACTACTTTTGCGTCTTTTTGAAATATGCCAAATCTTACTGGTTTTCTGATGTGGCTTGACATCGGGTGTCAAATGTACTAACATGAAATATTAGTTCTCAACAAAGGAGACCAATTATGACATCCACACAACCGATTGCAAAAAGAACCTTTAAGTCGTCACGACTTGGATTTCGTACAACCCCAGAACAGGAGGTCGTCCTGCGCCGTG